>JBAQHL010000240.1:0-5207 GCA_049288295.1 Desulfobaccales bacterium | reverse complement strand
AGGGTGGGGGAGCCACTGCTCCCCCGGCCCTCCCTCTCCACAAATCCACACAATGCGCCCAAAAAAACCACAGCGCCTGGGGTTGTTCGGCGGGACCTTTAATCCCATTCATTATGGGCACTTGCGTTCCGCAGAGGAAGTGGCTGAGGCCCTCAACCTGCAAAAGATCTGGTTTCTTCCCGCGGCCTTGCCCCCCCACAAGGCCCCGGCCCGTGTTACTCCTTTCGAAGTGCGCCTGGCCATGACCCGGCTGGCGGTGGGCCGGCATCCCCGCTTCGCGGTTTCCGACCTGGAAGGGCGGCGGCCGGGAAAATCCTATTCCATTGAGACCTTGCGATATCTGCGGGAAGAGTCCGGCCCGGAACAGGAACTTTATTTTATCCTCGGGCTGGACGCCATTCTGGAAATCGCCTCCTGGAAGGATTACCGGGAGCTTTTCACCCTCAGTCATTTTGTAGTGCTGGACCGCCCCGGCTATGACCGGGTTCATCTAGAGGAAATTCTCAAGCAAGAGGTCCACCCGGACTTTTGCACCTGGCCTTCTGGAGAGGGCTTTCAGCATCCCGGGGGCTGCCGGGTGTTGATGCTGGCCACCACCCTCATGGACATTTCCGCCACCCGCATCCGCAAGTTGGTAAGGGAGGGGAGGTCCATCCGATATCTCTTGCCGGAGAGGGTGCGCCGATTTATACTTAAAAATAAGTTATATTAAGCATAAGGTGAGAACTGTAAGCAAAGCGCACTTAACATCCCTAACCGCCGAAGAAGTGGTGGCAATGGCGGCCCGCACCCTGGTGAATCAAAAAGGCCAGGACCCGTTGATTCTTGATGTCAGGGGTCTTTCCAGCCTGGGAGATTACTTTATCATTTGTTCCGGAACCTCCAAGCGTCACGTCCAGGCCCTGGCCCAGCATCTGCGGGAGGCCCTGGGGCAAGCCGGAGAGAAGCCCCTGGGGGTGGAGGGCCTGGAAGAGGGATCCTGGATTCTCCTGGACTACATCGACGTGGTCATACACCTCTTTATTTTCCCGCTGCGAGAGTTTTATGATTTAGAGGGCTTGTGGGTGGAAGCCCATCGTCTTCCCATAAACGATTTCGTCAGCAGCCAGATTCAGGGACAACCCAGCACCTGATTTCAGGAGCGTCGTTCATGAAAAACCTCGGCAGGTTTCGGCTGGTGGCCTGGACGCTGGTAGTGGTTCTCGTGGCGGGGGCCAACCCGGCCGCCGGTGGGCCCTTTGAACCCTTGAGCATCGAGAAGGAACGGCAGCTCGGAGAAGAATTTTTCCTGGAAATCCAGAGTTATTATGCCATCTCCACCGATCCCTTTGTTTCCTCCTATATAAACCGCCTGGGCCGCAAGCTGGAGTCCCATCTCGGGCCCCACACTTACAAGTACCGCTTCTATGTGATAGATGACCCCACTTTCAATGCCTTTGCCGTGCCTGGGGGCTATATTTTTATCAACTCCGGCTTCATCCGGGCCATGGAGCGGGAAGGGGAACTGGTGGGAGTCCTGGCCCACGAAATCTCCCATATCTCAGCCCGGCACATAGCCCGTCAGATGGAGGAGTCCAGGACCGTCAATATCGCCACCCTGGTGGGGAGCCTGGCGGCCCTGCTCCTGGGAGGCCCCGCCGCCGCCGCCCTGCTCATCGGCACCCAGGCCGCCGGCCTCTCCGCCATGCTGAAATACAGCCGGGACCATGAGCACGAGGCCGACAATCTGGGCTTCAAGTTGATGACGAAGGCCGGGTACAATCCCCGGGACATGATCAGCGTGTTTAAAAAGCTCAATAAGCAAAGGTGGTATCAGGGGGGCGATATTCCTCAATATTTGAGCACCCACCCCCACACGGATGAACGGCTGGTGGAGTTGTCAAACCAGTACTGCCTCCATGCCAACAAGATGGCGGCAGGGGATGAAGACCCGGATTTTCAGTACTTCGCCTTGAAGGTGGAAGCCACGACCGGCAATCCTCACCAGCTCTTTCGGCGCATGTCCCAGTCCCACCTGGGGGACCCGAAAAATCCGGTGTATCTGTTTGGCAAAGCCATAGCTTTAGCGCGGCTGGACCGCCCGGAAGAAGCGGAGGCCGCCTTTGACCAGGCTTTGAGCCTGGATCCCCGAAATTATGTTTTGCAAAGGGAAAAAGCCCTCCAATACTTCGACAGGAACCGCTACCAGGAGGCCCTGCCGCTGCTCATGCGGCTAAGCCAGAGCCAACCCAAGGACGAAGTGGTCCTGTATTATTTAGGACGGGTCTACCAGCAACAGCGGCAGACCGATCTGGCCCTGGCGTCCATGGAACGGGTATATTCCCTGAACCCGGCCTTTGTGGAGGTGTATCTTAATTTAGGCACCCTTTACGGGGAAAAAGGACGGCTGGGGCTGGCCCATTATTTTCTGGGCCTCCACAGCCTGACGGCCCGGGCCTATCCCACGGCTCTTTTTCACTTCAAGAAGGCCCTGACCAACATGCCGATTACCGACCCTCATTACAGCAGATTGCAGGGCCAGATTGCCCGTCTGGAAAAGATGAAGGTCAAGGTGGCCAATTAGCCCTATGCCCATTTACGAATACCGCTGCTCATCCTGCCGCAAAGTGTCGGAGTTTCTCATCCTCAATTTGAACTCGCCTTTTACCCCGGTGTGCCCCCGCTGCGGCGGCGCTGAGATGGAGCGGATCCTCTCCCGGGTGCGGGTGCGCCTCTCGGAGGAAACGAGAATGGAGCGCCTGGCCGATCCCCACAGTTGGGGCGGGTTGGCCGACGTGGATGAAAACGACCCGGACAGCGTCAGACGCATGATGCGGCAGATGGGTCCCCATCTCAAGGAAGCCATGGGAGAAGATGATTCCGGGGATATCGACCAGATGATCGAGGAAGCCATGGAGAGCGGGGACATGGGGATGGGTCCGGAGATGGGAGCTGACGGCGGCATGAACGGCGACGAAGATTAGCGGCCCTCCGCAACAAACGCAGCCCCTGAATTAAATTTTCCAGTCCAGATACCTTCTCGATATCAAAACCTTTCCCAAGTAGAGGATAATGGCAAGATAGATGGGAGGCCAGCGTTACTTCTTTGGTTGATCGGTGGGGTCGCTTAAACGAACTGACGTCCGGACCTGTGAGGGCGTAGGGGTAAGATTCCCCCCATGATACTCGGTTAAGGAGCTTGGTTCCACACTGCTTCCAGCTACCACTACCCGGTTGAGATCCCGGGCGGCAATTCTACTACGGGTCTAAGTGGCTGGGCCAGCAGCTTCACCAGGCTAAACGCCTCCAAAGCCAAAGCCATCATGGCCAGACCGTACGGGGATGTTTCGTCCACCTTCAACCTCTGACACGCCCGTTTCGCCAGGGGTTCCCCATCCTGAGGAAAGTTCAGCTCTTGCCCCAGTAGTAGGAGCACCTGGCCAAGGTTGAGGGCCTCCATAGCTAGGCCTTTCAGAGCCACGCCGTACCGGGAGATCTCGTCCAACTCTAGCCTTCGGCAGGCCTCGCGCGCTAGCTGCCTCGCCATCGGCCGGCTCCAATCCGGGTAGCGTTCGAAGGCCCCGGAGTTCTTCACCGTGGTCACTAATTGGTCGGAATAACCCCTGATCGTAGTCATAATCCAGAGCCTCCTGATGAGGAATGATTCCCTCAAGGCGATAAGCAATCTTTGCTTCTAAGGAAAAACAATTATGTCGCCGCAAGGTATGGTAGCGGTGGAAAAATTTTTAAATTGAGGGTTAATGAGGGAGTAAACTTATTATCGCCAGCTCGTTTTCTGCTTTATAACATAAATATTGAAAAATGTATATTTTTTATTAATATAGTTGCACTATACACATTATTTGTCACAGGATAATAGTCTTTGTGTATGGTCATGGAAAGGAGGACCAGATAAAGGAGTTTGGGCCATATAAAGTGGACCTTGTGAGTGATCTTGATACCTACTAAATTCAAATCATATCGGATTTCTTTCCTATCTGAGGATAATTGTCTAATCTGGCAAATAACTTAAAATTTTTATATTCAGAGACATGAACTGGTCATGGGGGTCAGATTTTCACTTGGCTCACCATTACCTGGGCAGTGCTGGCCTTGGGTTCTTAGACCAGACAATAATTACTACTTGGAAACAGATGGTCTTCCGCTCCTTAGACTACTTTAAAGCCCCTTTAATCCTTTTTATTATCGATGCGGTGGAAAAACAATTCCTTAGTGTATTCTTTTAACAGTTTGTGTTCAATTTTTTCCAGTCGGCCCTGCGCTGATTCTATTTTTTCAATCACCTTCGAGAGTTCCATTAGTTTAGCGTTTAATTCTTTGAGTTTGGCTTTCGCTTCCAGAAGTTCCTTTTTTGCTTCTGCTATTTCCTTTTTGGCTTCCTGTTCGCTCATCTCACCTCTCCTGTGATCTGGCGCCATCGGCTGCAGCGATTTGTTAGGCGAGGCCCTCTTGACCTAATGGCCGAAGTCAGTCAGATAATTACGCAACCTCAGTTGCGCCAGCGATGCCCGGGCGCTGCCACCGCTTATGTCCGGAACAATCTTCAATTCGAGGATCGTTACACCGGCTAGTTCGACGTCGTAGTCTTCGACCTCACGTGAGGCCCCCGGCGGACTGAAGTTAAACTGCTGGCGCAAAATCTCCCGGTACGATTGACCGCCGTCTGGTGACCAGCGCAAAACGAACTCTTGCGTGCGCTCCTGCTCACCTTCATGGAACATTAGGTGGATCCGCCTGAGGCTCCGCGGCTCATCAAACAGGAGGCGAATCGTCTGCTCACCTGGCTGCGCGGCCCGCCAACCTAAACCCGCACCTGGAATCAGTGCCGATTCAATGGGGTAGTCGACCTCTTCGGAGGTGATTTCGACCTGCGCCAAGAGTTCAAGGTCCAGCCAGCCCTCCTCGGCGGCTGAGACATCACGAAGGCCATGACCGATAATGTACTTGCGCATAGAGTATCTCCTTAAGCCTCACTCCTTCGCCACTTACCGTCTCCAGGAGTTTTCAGGTCGTAGATCCGGTCCATATCTATCTCCTCAATAGTCTTTTATCCCGTTCCAATTGGGGCCGGATAGTCCCTTAACCAGGCCACCAGGTCTGGCTTATAGAACCGCCAGCCCTTGCCCACCTTGCGGGCCGGCAGGATCCTCCGTCTGGCATAATCCCGCACCGTAAAGGGCGTCAGTTTCAAAAACTCAGCCGCTTCC
>JBAQHL010000239.1:0-4896 GCA_049288295.1 Desulfobaccales bacterium | reverse complement strand
CTGGTGGTTATGGGCCGCTCTCTGGGAAGCGCTGCCGCCCTGGAGCTGGCCGCCTTCCATCAAGACCTGCTTGACGGCTTGATCATAGAAAGTGGCTTTGCCTACGCCGGCCCTTTGCTCGAGCTTTTGGGGGTGGACCTGCAGACCTTGGGGTTCAGCGAAGAGGCTGGTTTTGGCCATATGGACAAGATCAGGCGCTGGACCAAGCCCCTTCTCGTCATCCATGCGGAACATGACGAGATCATCCCTTTTGACGAAGGGCTGGAGCTTTACGACGCCTGTCCGTCGCCGGAGAAAACCTTGCTCAAGGTGGCAGGCGCCGGGCACAACGACATCCTGTCCATCGGCTTTGCGGCTTATATGGAAGCAGTTGCCCGTTTGGGCCTCCTGCTGAGCCGTAAAAAATCCCCCTAGCGCCTATCTGGAGTCCCCAGGGGGCAGGGCCAAAGGGTCCTTGATACCGGGTTGCCGTCAAACGGTGGCACAGGGTTTCCAGCCTGTGCAGGCGCAGGCTGAGGCCTGCGGCTACCAAAAATTGCTCTTAGAACGCAACTCGCCATGAGGTAACTTCTTGAAATAACTGGTCGGGGTGGATTGATCCCCTTTTGGGCTGGGAACTTGGTATGAAAACTTCCTGCCTTTCAACAAAAAAGGCAGGGCCGCATTGGCCCTGCCCGGGGTTTTCATACAAAGTCGAGACCAGAGCGCCTCAACTGAAGGGGCGTGATTCCTCAGGGCCGTTTTGAGGCGCCCTCCGCAAAACCCCCGTCTGATTATCTTGGCATCAGTCTATTTATCATCATGATCAAGGAGTTTTTGGGAAGCTTCCTCCATGGGCAGGGGCACAGGCGCAGCCGGGGCTGACGCCGGGACGGCTTTGCGGAGAAAAGAGGCGATGGTCAGCAAGGCGCCCACGACCAGTAACGCCAGGGCGGCGATGACCAGAAAGGTAGACCCGGTGGAGGATTTCTGCGGCGCGGGCATGACGTACTTTACCACCCGCCTGGAGTCATCATAGCCGAAATCCCGAGCGCTGGCGGGCAGGTGCAATTTAGTGACGCCGCGCACCTGCCCTAAGGGACCGGTGGATTCTTCGTTGAAAAACAGGGTCCTCGTGGCATCATTACAGTTAATAAAGTCGACTCCCGGCAAGATGTCGATTTCCCAGCGGTTCCCCATATTACGGGCCTGCCCCAGGATTTTGAATGATAGGGTGAGGGTTCGCTTGGAGTCATCCCAATCGGCCTTCTTGTCCACAACCTCGATTTCCGCCCGGGCGGGGGCCAGACCCCGCATCAGCAGATAGAGATTGGAGATGCTGTCCCGCAGTTGCTGGTAGACCGCCATGGAGGGGGTAAACTTGTAAACCACCGCGACGTCGCCGTTGGGAGCGGCGGTGAAGTTGGCGTCAAAAGGAATGTCATCGGCCACACCATTGGCGGGAACGGCCAGGATCAGGGACAGGCAGACAAGGGCCAGCAAAACTTGCAGGAGATATCCCCCCGAGTGTCTCATGATTCGTCCTCCTCGCACCATGCTCATGGGATTAGGTTACTGCCGCCGCTGCAGATAAATGTCCGCCTTTTGGTTCTTGGCGTTGGAAAACTCCCCCATCATGGACTGCCCGTCGGTGGCCACCATGAGATTGAGGTTAAAAGGCAGGCCCTGGGGGGGTATCTGCTTTCTATTCATGGTCACCGTGCCGCTGCGGGCCTGGGCTGCCAGGTCGCGTCCGGATAACTTGCCCTTGAAGGTAAACTCTTCGGTAAAATAATAGGTGAGCGCATCCGCGCCGCGCAGGGAATACGCCGCGGTGGCGACCATCAGCAAGTCATCGGGACTGCCGGAGACGCTCATCTGACCGTTGCTGGCCTGACCATCTTTGTTGCGCATGAAATACGCCCAGCGGCTGTTGGAGACCGAGGCCGCCGGGGTGGGAGCGGCTCTTCTCTGCTCTACCGATGCGTCCACCAGGGACATGATGCCCCATTTCTCCAGGATGTCCGGGGGGAGCGGCCCCAATTCGGGGTTGGAAATGCCGTTCACCCAACATTTCTGGACGTCCACCAGGATGTAGCGTCCGTTGTTCCGCAGGTTTTTCCAATTCTTGAGGCCGATCTCCACGACCTTGTCAAAGGGCAGGACTTCCTTGTAGCCGTCCCGCACCCCGGTGGTTTCCACGGGAATAAACCTGTTATTGGGGGCCAGGCCCATGGGGAAGCAATGGCCATCCATGAAAACCAGAAAAGGATGGATGCCCACGGAGTTCATCATGGCGGCATACAAGAAGGCCAGGTCGATGCAGGTGCCGCTGCGCTTCTGGATGGTGTCCCGGGGATACTGCAGACTTTGCACGGTCTTCATGTCGTAGGACATATTCGGGTCCACCAGCGCCGCGGGATGCTGATAGCTGATGTGAATGGCGCCCATGATTTTATAGAGTTCCCGCATCACCTTGTAACACGAGTCAAAGTCGGTGGAGGCGCCGGCGCCGCCAGCTTTCTTGTTGGCAATGGAGGCCAGGCGGGCCACGGCATCGTCCCCCTGGGACACCCAGGCCGCGCCCAAAGGCGCGTAGTCGCATTCATCCTGAAAAGCCCCGGTGAGTTCCTCCGCGGTCATATCGGAAAAAATAAACTCATGGCGGCTCAGCATCATGAGGGGACGGTTTTCCGAGTGCTGCTGCACGGCCCCCTTGGCGTCGGTGTATTCATATTCCATCTGGAGTTCAGCCGGGGCCCGGCTGGTAAGTTTGGCGCAGGCATCGGTAAAAATGGGATAATAGAGGTCGACAACGGTTTGGCCCGGGTCCACCGCGGCATACCTGTGCCAGGAGCACCAGTCTGAATACCCCGGCACCCGGTACCGCACCCTCAGTTTGGTGAGACGGTCTCCAGAACTGTTGTGAAAAACAGACTTGGCCAGCCACATGGGGACTATCCGGTTTTTCGCCCCATAGACCTTGTAAACTCCGCTGATCACCCGTTCTTTGGCAACAAGGCGAAAGTTCAGGCCCCCCTCGGGCTCCGCTTTAGGCAAAAAGGCCGCGATCAGTAAGATGACCGCGACCCCCATCAGGCCGATTCCGCTCCAGCGCAGCATCTGTGTCATGGTATGCACCTCTCGCCGATGGCATTACAGGTAAAAAGCCCCAATGGTTCCGCACCCGCCCCGCCAGAAGTCTTCATCGCACCCGGTAAGCCTGCCAACGGGTTCCCATAATGCGGTCCTCGCAGATCAGGCGGTCGGGATTGACAAATTGGAAGAAAATGGTCTCGCTGGTGAGCCAGTGCATGGGCTTACCCTTATAGACCTTGGGCTCATGGTCTTCAATGGTCAGGTGAATGTATCCCGGACCCGCGGCATAGCGGCCCACATCCCTGGTCAGCAGGTCTCCGACCCGAAAGGTCTTGGCAAAAGAGCCGTCCTGCATCAAAATAAGCTCCCCCAAAGCCATGCCATAGGGGGTGGGCGCCTGGCTGCGCCAAACTCCCACGAGACTGCTGTTTCCGGGGTTGGCCGCCAGCCAGGTGGGAACTAACATGGCGGCAGCCAAAAATAGTGCCATGAAAAGGAAAGCTTTTTTTCTCATAAACCCTCGACGCCGGTTAATCCCACCCATGCTCAGATTCTTGACATTCACCCCATATGGATGTTAGCGTGCATCAGCCCGATACTACAACTTTTTTTATGTGATATCCATCTCTCCACGGTAATTTTTTTAATGAACTATGGCCCCCTGGTGAGGGGGGTCGGGGATCTGCCGGCGGTATTCATTTGGTATCGGCAATTGGGCCCATATTCTCGAAAGAATATTGCAACTAATACCAAGTTGCGGTCATAGAGGTAATTAAATGTAGCCGCAGGCTTTAGCCTGCGTTTGGGCACGGCAAGCTGTGCCCCTACAGGAAAATTACTTGTTTGATGGGAACTTGGTATGACCTCAAAAATGTGCATAAAAATTCCCAGATCTGGGGCAGGCTTCCCAGCGCGGCAGGCCCCCTGCCGTCTGCCAGGAAGCTCCTGAGGCTGGCATGGCTGAGGCTGGAAAAGACGGGCCCGGGGCTTACCCGCTGCGGTCGCTTTACGTCCATCTGACGGACAGATGCAACCTCTTTTGCCGGCATTGCTGGATACAACAGCCGGCAGCGGAAACCCCCCCGAATCAGAGCTCACTCCCTTTGCAAGACTTGGCTTTCATCATTGAACAGGCCCTGCCCCTGGGGGTGACGTCGGTGAAGCTCACCGGCGGCGAGCCGCTTTTGCATCCGGAGATCACGAAAGTTTTGGACCTCCTGAGAAGCAAGGGGCTGGGGTGCTTTGTCGAAACCAATGGCGTCCATTGCACCCCTGAAATCGCCGAGATCATTGCCGCAGGCAATAATGCCGCGGTTGCGGTGAGCCTTGACGGCGCCTGTGCCGAGACTCATGAGTGGATGAGAAGGACACCGGGGTGCTTTCAGGCTGCCCTGGATGGCATCAGGAATCTTACGGCCGCAGGTCTTAAGCCGCAAATCATCATGACCCTGATGCGGCGCAACCAGGATCAGGTGGAGGCAGTGGTGCGGCTGGCCGAGAGCCTGGGGGCCGGCTCGGTGAAGTTCAATATGCTGCAGCCCCACGCCCGGGGCCGGGAGGTGTATGCAGCCGGGGAGGCCCTGCCGGTTAACAACCTGCTGAAGCTTGGTCACTGGGTTGAATCCGGGCTTGCCAACCGGACCCGCCTGCCGTTATTTTTTCACCAGCCGGCAGCCTTCCGTCCTCTCTCCAGGGTGTTATCCGAGGAGGCTAACGGCTGCGACTGGTGCGGCATCCTGGGCATATTGGGGGTTATGGCCAACGGGACCTATGCCCTGTGCGGCATTGGGCAGACCGTGCCCGGCCTGGTTTTCGGAG
>JBAQHL010000238.1:0-2579 GCA_049288295.1 Desulfobaccales bacterium | reverse complement strand
CGCACCCTGGCCGACGTGCCCTATCTGGCCATGGCCCAGGCCGCGGGCGCGGGCCAAACCGACTACCGCCTGCTCAAGCCGGTAGTCCTGGATACCAAGGCTTGAGAGTGCAATTACAGAATGTTGTCATACTTGTTCCTAAACTGAGCTTGAGCGAAAATCTCGTTCCCAACTACAACTTGGGAACGAGATAAAATAAAGGTCGGTAGGGCGGGCCTCCGTGCCCGCCAGCCGGTTGAGCCGAACGCTTGAAGGCGGGAGGCGCTTTGCTTTCCCGCACTACGGCTCTACGGCTCTCGGGACCACAGGCATCTTGCCTGTGCCACAGGCGGGACGCCTGGGCTCCCGAGTTTAGCTGGTAGCACGGGCATCCTGCCCGTGCCTGGTGGGATTAAAGCCCGTCATAGCGTGTTTTAGGCAAGGGATGGGAGGAGGGAGTAAGCGACGGTGGCACAGGCTTTCCAGCCTGTGGACCCCTGGCCCCCTTTCTCAACTGACTTGATAAAGGTTTTGCATGCGCATCGTCACTGTTCGCCGCATCAGCCAAATATTTTTCCTGATCGTTTTTCTGTGGTTCTGCATCACGGCTACGGTGGGACCGGCCTTTTGGCAACTGCGGGGCTGGCCCATCAACTGGCTTCTGGAGTTGGGCCCCCTCACCGCCCTGGCCACGGTGCTCTCCACCGGCTCCCTTTATGGCAACCTGGCCTGGGCCCTGGTCACCATTGCCATCACCCTGGCGGTGGGCCGCTTTTTCTGCGGCTTTGTCTGTCCGTTGGGGGCCATCAGCCAGTTCACCGGCTGGCTGGCCGGGCGGCGGCAGACTGCGGCTGTGAAAGTGGAGGCCAACCGCCATCGTCCGCTGCAATCCTTTAAATATTACCTCCTGGCCTTTTTCCTGGCCCTGGCCCTCATGGGGTCGGTGCAAACCGGTCTCATAGACCCGCTTCCTTTGCTGCACCGCAGCGTCAACCTGACCCTGGCCCCCATTGCGGATAAGGGCTTCCAGGTGTTGAGCGATACCCCCCGGTTTTATGCCTCGGCCTGGCTCATCGGGGTCGTGCTTCTGGCGGTGCTGGGCTTGAATCTCGTCCTGCCTCGCTTCTTTTGCCGGTTTTTGTGCCCTTTGGGAGCGCTCTTCGGCCTTTTGAGCCGCTTCACCCCCTGGCGCATCGGCAAGACCGAGGGCAAGTGCGGGGAGTGCCGCATCTGCGAGGAATACTGCGAGGGGGCCTGCCGTCCTCATGGCAAAATCATCACCGGCGAATGCGTCCTGTGCTTCAATTGCCTGGACCGCTGTCCTACGGGCCGGATCACCTTTGCCGGCAAGGCCTCGGCCGCAGGGGAGGCGGGCTTGCCGGATCTCTCCCGGCGGGGCTTTGTAGTGGCCGGCGCCGGGCTTTTGGTGGCCTCTTTCTGGGATATCGGCGGCTTGGGCGCGGCCAACTACGACCCCAGCCTCATCCGGCCGCCGGGGTCCCTGGACGAGGACCGCTTTCTGGCCCGCTGTCTCCGGTGCGGGCAGTGCATGCGCGTCTGCCCCACCAACATCATCCAGCCGGCCCTGTTCGAGGCGGGCTTGCAGGGTCTGTGGACCCCGGCCGTCAATTACCGCATCGGCAGCAGCGGCTGCCTGCAAAACTGCATCGCCTGCGGCCAGGTCTGCCCCACCGCCGCGATTCGGCCCCTGAGCCTGGAGGAGAAGCTGGGTATCGGGGATTATGCGGCCCAGGGGCCTATACGCCTGGGCACGGCCTTTGTGGACCGGGGCCGCTGCCTCCCCTGGGCCATGGACCGGCCGTGTCTCGTCTGTCACGAACTGTGCCCGGTAAGCCCCAAGGCCATTTTTATCCGCACTTCCATGGAGATCGTCCGGGACGGCGAGGGTTTGTCGGCCAGGGTTCTCAACCAAGGGGTTGACCTGTATGCGCCCCTCCCCAAGGGTATAAACCTGGCCGGCGGCGACTACTATCTGCGGGTCAATGGTCAGCCAGAGGCCGCTCTCAGGCGCATCATCGGTTTTTCCGGCAACCGGCTGACCCTGGATAATCCTTTGGCTGTGAAAGGCTCCCAGGTCTTTTATGGGGCCAAGGTGGATATCATGGTAAAATTACAGCGTCCCTACGTGGATGCGGCCAGGTGTATCGGCTGCGGCATGTGCGAACACGAATGCCCGGTGGCGGGCTTGCGCGCCATCAGGGTTTACAATGAAAACGAATCCCGATCACAGTCGGGGCGCCTGCTCATTTAGGGCTGTGCACGCACCAGAGCCTCCAGGAGGTGGCTAACATGAGTCAGAAGACCAAAGGCACAGGCTTTACCCGAAGAGATTTTGTCAAAACCGTGGGCATCGCCGGCATGGCCGTAGCAGGGAGCGGAGTCACCGCCGCCCTGGCCGTCCCGGAAAAGCCGGCTGCGGCAGAGAAGGCCAGCACCACACCCAAACGGAAATTGGGCAAAACCGGGGTTGACGTCTCCGTCCTCAATCTGGGGGGCATGTTCGACACTATCAACAATCAACTGCTCCTCAAGCAGGCCCTGAATTGGGGGGTGACCTTCTGGGACACCGCGGAGAGTTA
>JBAQHL010000237.1:0-5038 GCA_049288295.1 Desulfobaccales bacterium | reverse complement strand
CGGGAGTCGCCCTTGGGGGAAATGGCTTCCCGCACCAGCAGCACCCGGCGCTCGGTGTTGGAGAAGGTGCCGCTTTTTTCCGCAAAGGAGGTGCCGGGCAGCACCACATGAGCCATCTTGGCCGTGGGGGTCAGGAAAATGTCCTGGACGATCAAAAGATCAAGTTTCTTAAGGGCGTTTTCAACGTGGTGGATGTCCGGATCGCTGACCATGGGGTTTTCCCCCACCACATAGAGGGCCTTGAGTTTGCCTTCCTCGATGGCGGGCAGCATGTCCGTAATGGTCATGCCCGGCTTTTTCGGCAGGTCCTTCCCCCAGGCCTTGGAAAATTTTTCGTTGGCGACCTCATCGGCCACCGGCTGATAACCGGTAAAAACGTTGGGGAGCCCCCCCATGTCGCAGGCGCCCTGCACGTTGTTCTGGCCCCGCAGCGGGTTGACGCCGCCGCCCAGGACCCCGACGTTGCCGGTGATCATGGCCAGGTTGGCCAGGGATTTGACGTTGTCCACCCCGGTGGTGTGCTGGGTGATGCCCATGCAATAGACAATGGAGGCAGGCTTGGACTTGGCGTAGAGCTCAGCCATGGCCCGCAGCTTCTCCACCGGGATACCGGTAATCCCGGCCACCTTGTCGGGAGGGTACTCCTCCACTTTGGCGGCCAGTTCGGCAAAGCCCTCGGTGCGCTCGGCGACGTACTCCTGATCGTGCCAGCCTTCCTTGATGATGATATGCATCATGCCGTTAATCAGGGCCACATCGGTGCCGAGGTTTTGTTGCACGGCGATCTCGGCCAGTTCCGCTATCTGGATGTGCCGGGGGTCGGCCACAATGAGCTTGGCCCCATTGGCCTTGGCCCGGAAGATCCACTTGGCGGCGATGGGATGGTTTTCTGTAGTGTTGGACCCGATGATGAAAATACACTGGGCTTCCGTCAACTCCGGCAAGGAGTTGGTCATTGCCCCAGAACCAAAGGCCGCGGCCAGACCGACCACGGTGGAACTGTGTCAGAGGCGGGCGCAGTGATCGATGTTATTGGTGCCGATGGCCGCCCGGGCGAATTTATTCAGCAGATAGTTCTCTTCATTGGTGACCTTGGCTGAGGCCAGGATGCCCACGGCGTCGGGGCCATGAGTATCCACTACTTTCTTTAACCCCTGGGCTGCGGCGTTTAAGGCATCGTCCCAGCTTGCCACCGCCAGCTTGCCGTCCTGGCGCAAGAGAGGCTTGGTCAACCGGCGCTCGCTTTCGATGAACTCATGAATGTTCCAGCCCTTTATGCAAAGGCTGCCCTGGCTCACCGGGTGGGTTTTTACCGGCAGGGTGCCGACGACCTCATCGTCAAGGACCTCCAGCAGCACCCCGCAACCGCAGCCACAGTAGGAACAAGTGGAAAAGACGGTGCGAAAATCCATGGATCGCTCCTAATATTGTTAATCAAATTTAACTATTACTTTTACGCCATCCAATTGTTCATATTATCACAAACGTTATGCCAGTCAACGGGAAAGCTGGGTAGTTTGGTCAGAAAAAATGAGGGATCATATGAAAATCGTTAGATTTTTTAAAGTATAGCGACGGCGTCCTCAGGCCTAATACCCGCCGGGAGCAGCGGTCCTACAAACACGATTTCTTCGATATCTTGAGATATTTGTGTCAAAAATACAGGAGGTTCTGCCGCTGGCCATTACAACCCCCCAATTTTTTTTAAAATGTCATTCTGAGGGAAGCGAAGAATCTGGTATTTCCAGGGAGTATAGATCCTTCACTTCGTTCAGGATGACAGGCAGATGGTTTTGCAATAGGTTGTAGAGCTGTCGAGGCACCCCCAATAAAAAACGGCGGTTGCTGGACAACCGCCGTTGTGAATGTCTGCAGAAAATTTTTTCTTTATTCTGCGGCCTTCTCTTCCTTCTTGCCGCCTTTGACCAGTTCAGGTTCTGCAGCCCCCTCTTCCGGAGCGGCGGCTTCCACTTCCTCCCGGGCCGCGGAGACGGAAACGATCACATCATCCAGATCTGAGAGGATTTCCACCTGGTCGGGTAGCTTAAGATCACGGACATGAATGCTGTCGCCGGGTTCAGCCAGACCGGAGATGTCCACCACCACCCGTTCCGGTATCTCCTGGGGCAGGCACTCCACCTCCAGTTCGGTCAGGCCATGGACGATGGTGGCCTCGTAGGCCTTCACCGCAGGAGCGGTCCCCTGCAATTCGATGCCCACCTTGACGTGGGTCTTTTCCGTGAGGGACAGAACCTGAAAATCCAGGTGGGTGAGATGGCGTTTTATGGGATGACGCTGCTTTTCCCGGACCAGGGTGGGGTATTCCGTCCCGTCCAGGCTGACGGTGACCAGGCTGGAGGAAGTCAGGCGGGACAGGGTCAGCGCGGTCTGGTGTGCGTCCAAGAGGATGGGGGTGGAATCAATTTTGTGGCCGTAGAGCACCGCCGGCAGTTTCCCGGCCCGGCGCAAAGCGCCCACCTGTTTGCCCACAACATGACGTTTGTCTGCTTTTATAACAACCTTTTCCAAATTACCTTCACTCCTTAATGACTTTTTCCTGACAAGCAATAAACCTGGCCGTGCACCCTCCTTCGGGTCCGCCTCAGGCAGTTGGGCCATCTAGGGGGTTAAGGATTAGCGGTCGCCACGACACAGCCGGCCCGGCTTACCGCTGCTTCCTTCCGGACCTGACGGGGTTCACCACCGTCTGTTGCGTGGGAGCCAATCCGCCCGCCTAGCCGCCGTCCCTGACTGCGCTGCAACCCTCCTTGAGGGAGTTCAACCCCGCATAAGCGGATTTCGGGTTACAGGGCACCGCTAGCTCCCCGTCTAGCACGACCAGGTGTGGAGCTTTTTCAGTTGTCCACCAATTCGCCCAGCTCTTTGCCCACCTTGAAGAAGGGAAGCTTTTTCCCCCCAACTTCAATGAGGTCCCCGGTCTTGGGATTCCGCCCCTTGTAGCCGTTGTAGAACTTGACCTTGAAGCTGCCGAAGCCCCGGATCTCTATGCGCTCATTTTTGACCAGGGCGTCCGCCATGTTCTCAAAGATAGCGTTAACCACCATCTCAGCTTTTTTTAAGGTTAGATTTTCATCTTTAGCCAAGGCCTCAATGAGCTGAGACTTGTTCATAGAGCGCTTCTCCTCTGGGGAATTCGACCGGGAGCCCCTGGGGGCCTGGGTCCTGGTTGTGGGCTAATTGTTTGAATAATATACAAAAAAAGATTGGGGGTAAAGAAAAAAATGTCAGCCGGAAAAAGAGGCATATCGGGCTCTTGGCATAGTTTACTTGTTAAATCTGAATGTTAGGTTTCCGGCCCCCTCGCGGCAGCTTCAACTGAGGTGATAATAGCTCATTTTGGCCCAAGAGGAAATCCCTGAAAAAAAGCCTGTCCCCCTGCGTGTCCCCATGTTACAGTTAGCTGCCAGCAGGCAAGACGCCGGGCTGCCAAAAAAAAATAGGACCAGGGCGGGGGAGGTTCCCCGGGGCGGTTGGCGAAACTTTTGGTTAATCACATGAATCTTTCCTACTCACTTCACCATCGGAAGGCCATACATGCCCGAATCTGCAATCCAGGTCCAGGAAGATCACCTCTGTGTTATCTCGGATCTTCATCTTGGCAACCCCATTTTTCGCAAGAACCACAGCCTGGGAAATTTTTTGGAACATCTTTCCAGGAATGGCGCCAGTCTCTGTATCAACGGCGACGGCATGGACCTTTTGCAGTTTTCCGCACCCAAATTTGCCAAAGATATCCTGTCAGCCTTCAGAACCCTGAAGGACTTCTTTCTTAACGGCAGAAATAAAATTTATTATGTCCTGGGAAACCATGATGTTTTCATGAAGACGTTTCTGGAGGAATCAGGACTTTTCCCGGTAGTTTCCCGCCTGGAAGTGGTCTCCGGGGATAAACGCATTCATATCGAGCACGGCCATCTCCATGATTACCTCTTCCAGAACTACCTGAAAATCTACATCAAAATGGCCAGATTCTTCGGGAAATTTGTCAGAACCTGCCCCGAACTCTTTCACGTCTACTTTAAAATTGAGTGGTTCATCGAGTGGCTGGTCTTTAGCCTGAAAAACAAAACCTTTCGGGGGCATGGCGATGCCTCCCAGGACAGCCCCAAGTATTTCCAGGCCGCGCGGGCTATCTTGTCACGGGGTTTTGATATTGTTATTTTCGGCCACAGCCACCGCCACGGCCTTCATGTCCTGGAAGACGGCAAGATTTACGCCAATGCCGGCACCTGGACCTCCAGCCGCAGTCATTTCCTGGAGATTCTTCAGGGTTCCATTAGCCTGCAGGAATGGCGCTGACCCAGAGATTTGGCGCCCTTTCTCTTTTCATCTCCCACGATATCAACCCGTTTCCCAATTTTTTCGCCCCAGCCGAGGCACATATATCTCTTAAGGGGCTTGACAGGGACCCTGGCTGACCCTAAGTTTGCGCTAAGGCAATGCCCACCATCCTGAAGTTCCTGGCAAACCTGAGTTCCATGTTTGCAGGATTTAGGAAATACCCACCCAAGGAGAGTTAGATGAAAGTATTAATCGCTTATGACAGCAGGACCGGCCACACGGAGAGAATGGCGAAGTATATGGCGGAAGGCGTCCGTTTCTCCGGATGTGACGTAGAGACCAAGAAAATCACTGAATGCAAAAATGAGGCAGACATCAAGGGGTATGACGGCTACATCCTCGGGTGCCCCACCTACCACCGGGACATGACCCAGACCATGAAAACCTTCCTGTTCCTGGCCCAAAAGGCTGATTTGCGGGGCAAGGTGGGCGGCGCCTTCGGTTCCTACACCCACAGCGGCGATGCCCCGAAATACATTTATGACACCATGCAATACGTTTTCCACATGAACATGACCGATATGGGCTCCTTCAACCTGAAAGAAGGCATGATGGACAAGTCCGAAGGCATTAAGGCTTGTCAGGATTACGGCAAGGTGGTGGCGGAGAAATTGAGCGCCGCTTAGATTTGTGGCAGGCAGGTCTGCGGGCGGGTTAAGCAACCCGCCCCCACCCC
>JBAQHL010000236.1:0-5381 GCA_049288295.1 Desulfobaccales bacterium | reverse complement strand
GACTAGAGAGATCATGCCTTCCCGCACCGCCAGGGCCAGGCGCTCCCCATCCGTCGGGGTGACCTCCAGGGTGACGGTGGGCACCACCTGGGGCTTCTCCCCCAGGGTTTTTTCAATCCTCTGCCCGGTTCCCAAGACGCGCAGGTTTTGGAGGACCACTTTGGAAATGGGATCCTTGTTGAAATCTCCCTTATCCACCGTCACCACCACGTCCACCCGGTTGTCGGGGTTCAGAAAACCCGCCACTCCGGAAGCCTCATCCACCTTCACGGTCATGGCCCGCTTTTCCTGGGGCAAAAGCGCGGTTAACCCGGGAATGACCCCCTTGGGGGCCAACTTGTTTTCCAGGACGGGCTCTCCCGCAGCCAGGGGAATGGCCGTAACCCGGCCCTCCAATTCATCGGGCCGGGAAAATTTCCCGGCCATGGGTGAATCCGCAGGCCACTGCCGCACTTTCAACTGATTCGTCGACAAAGCCACGGTGGGCGGCACATCCCGGGCGGCCACCACCACTGACATCATTTCCGGGGATTTCTGCTGCACGACTTTCTGGGATTGGCTTTTGAGCCAACCCATGGCCATAAAGGTGGCCACAGCCCCGAAAACCAGGGCCAGCATCAGCCATAACCAGGGAGGCAACCGTCGCATGCTCTCTACTCCATTAACATTATGGTGTTCGAGCTCAGATTTAAAGCACCCGTAAAACCACAAACAAAACTGGGCAACACCAGGAAATTATAGGGATAGGTGACCGTAACGCTCAGAGGAGCGCCGCTGGCACCCTGAGCCCCATTGACCGATATGGTGGCCGTGTCAGTGAACCCGGACTTGTTGAGGAATTCCTGAACCTTAGTCGAAATCTCCCCCGAGGTTTTCCGGGGGGTGCTGAACACCACCCCGAATCTGGCCCCCTCCCGACTGGCATTGCTCAAGAGCCCCTTGGTGTAGATGGACAGGCCAAACTCCACCAGACCGAAGAGCAGAACAATAAACAGGGGCGCCAACACCGAGAACTCCACCAGACTTGCTCCCTCCTGATGCCTTGACCGAAGCCGCTGAACCATCATGGCCGGATACCTCTACGCAAGGGGCAGGTCCTCAGGGACGGGGAAAGCGGGGCCCGAACCCCCAAGAGAGTCCGGGCCCCCGCCTGCGACCTGCCGTTCAGATCACAGGGTTGTGGTTGGCTCCTGGGTTAACTGGCGCCAAGTTGGGTCTGGACTTGGCCGTACTTGGTGTTCAGGGCCGTGCCGATGCCATAGATGGCCGCCATCACCGCGACGGCAATGCCAGCCACCAAAAGACCGTACTCCACGGCGCTGGCGCCTTCCTCGTCCAGGATGAATGTTCTTACTTTGGTGAACAAATTTTTCATCTCCTCCGCTCCTTCATGCGATGGGATTCAGGAAAGCTTTGCTACCCTGGATTGGGTTGGCCTTTCCCGCACCTTCCTTTTCCTGGGGCAACCGATCCAGCTTTCCATTTAGTTCACCGAGTTCACCAAAGGATCGGCTCACTTCGGCAATCCCTCTGCCCTGGCCTTACGGCTGTAGGCCGGTGATTTTGCGTCCTGCCCTTTCGAGCAGTTTGCCTTTCTCGGTGACCGTCAATCTCCTTATCGGCAGTTTCACCACCGGCTTTAAATTTTTTTTCCGCCCCTCCCGGCAATTTAAGTTATTCCCCTCCTGGTCCGATGACCCCCATGGACTTGTTTGGAAAGGAGAAAGGTATGTCCCTGCTCGCCGCTCGTCCCGGACTGACCCCCAACCTTAAGGCCAACCTCGAGGATTCTGCTCACCGGCCCCTGCCCCAGGCTATTCCAGATGTGGGAGTGCCGGAAATCTTCCTGGCCAATCTCACCCTGAAACACTGTTTTTACCTGGATACCTTTTATCTGGCTGAGTTAGCAGACCGCCTCAAGCTGTCCACCACCGTTTTGACCCAACTGCTGGACTACCTCCGCAAGGAAAAATATCTGGAAGTCCGGGGACCTGATCCTTTAAAACCCGTCGCCAATCCCCTGGCCCTGGCCAACCGCTTTGCCATCACCGAAGCCGGCAAACGCCGGGCCGCCAATCTCCTGGAATATGACGCCTACGTGGGCCCGGCCCCGGTGAGCCTGGAGAATTACTGGGAGCAGGTGGCCCGGCAAAGCATCAAGCTTACCCAGGTCAACGCGGCCAGCCTGAGCCGGGTCTTCGAAGGCCTGGTGGTCGCCCCTGATCTTTTGGAGCAGTTGGGGCCTGCCGCGGTGAGCGGCAAACCTTTGTTTCTCTATGGTCCCCCGGGAAACGGAAAAACCACCATCGCCACCCGCCTCGGGAAAATCTGGGACGACATCATCCTGGTGCCTTTCGCCATCTACGTGGAGGGCAACATTATCAGGGTGTATGATGAAATATCCCACGAGGCGGTTAATTCGGGAAGCAATGCCAATGAACAGGTGGATCGGCGGTGGGTCCGCTGCCGCCGGCCCACGGTGATTGTGGGGGGAGAGCTGACCCTGGGCATGCTGGATCTGGCCTTCAACCCCATCCTCAAATATTACGAGGCGCCCTTGCAGCTGAAAGCCAACAACGGCATGTTCATCGTGGACGATTTCGGCCGCCAGCAAATCGCACCACAGGAGCTGCTCAACCGCTGGATCATCCCCCTGGAGAACCGCCAGGATTTCCTCTGCCTGCACACCGGTCAGAAATTCTCCATCCCCTTCGACCAGTTCCTGGTGTTCGCCACTAACCTGGAGCCCCGGAGCCTGGTGGACGACGCTTTCCTTAGGCGCATTCGCTCCAAGGTCAAGATAAATCACGTCACCCGGGAGCAGTTCATTGAGATTTTTCGCTTGATGTGCAAGCACTACCAGGTGGAATTCACCGAAGCCGGGGTGGACTATCTTTTGGCCCATCATTATGACGAGGGCCAGCGCTCCATGGATGCCTGCCACCCCCGGGACCTGCTGGAGCAAATTCTGGATTTCAGCAGCTTCAACCAGGTTCCCCCCGTCATGTCCCCTGAAACCCTGGACCGGGCCTGCCGGGTTTACTTTGTGGATTAAGGTGCACTTCTATAACTGGTCTGCAGGACAGTCATCATGAGCCTTTGGCTCTCCCAAAACCATGAAACGACTTGGGGCACAGGTTTTCAACCTGTGCCTGGACGGGCTGGAAGCCCGTCCTACCGCGCTAAGAGATCGGGAGGGGAAGGGGCAAGGCTTGCCATACCCTAAGGCGGTAAGCCACAATCCCCTTCTGGCTCCCTCCCAACTAACTTTCGGAACAGCTCCTCATGGGCCGGTGGCCCACCCGCAAATTATGAAAAGGCTTTTCAGGTGCAGAGACAGCCGCCCCCGGCTGTCCACTGAGGGGAGGCGAGGGCGCCTGCCTCTACACAATACTAACTTTTCGGAACAGTAAGCTTTGTGCCCAACAAGGTTGGCGCTGTCCACCAGGATGGCGGCGGCAAGGCCCCCCCTGCCTTTTCTTTGCCTTTCTTTACCCTGTTTCCTGGTCAACCAAGACCTCCTTCAGGTACAATGAGACTTCGGCACTGAAGTAATGCCGAGAAGGAAAGGAGGCGCGCATGGCTGCGCCGCACAATGACCAGGAGTTGGCCCAGGCAGGGCCGCTTTTCATGGTGGGCCTGCCGGGCCCCCGGC
Organism: Desulfobaccales bacterium; assembly: GCA_049288295.1. Lineage (GTDB taxonomy): Bacteria > Desulfobacterota > Desulfobaccia > Desulfobaccales > 0-14-0-80-60-11 > JBGSLA01. Next base: position 1,726 of record JBAQHL010000236.1, on the reverse strand, counting down.
TGGACCGGGAAACCCGGGAGTTGCTCCAGGCGCTCCGGGTGGGGGGCGTCATTCTCTTTGCCCGCAATCTGGAGGCGCCTGAGCAGGTGTGGAAACTGACCCGGGACCTGCAACAGGCGGCCCTGGCCGCAGGGGACCTCCCCCTGCTCATAGCAGTGGACCAGGAGGGGGGGCCGGTTCAGCGCCTTAAAGAACCTTTCACCCGCATCCCCGCGGCCCGGGAATTGGGGACCGCCGCCACTCCCGCCGAGGTGGAGCGTCTGTCGGAGCAGGTGGGCCGGGAATTGGCCCTGGTGGGGATCAATATGAACCTGGCCCCGGTCCTGGATGTGGCTCGAAGTAACGCCTGCCCCCAGTGGGAGCGCTCCTACAGTCCGGACCCGCAGCAGGTGGCGGCGTTTGGCGTCGCCGCCCTCCGGGGCTTGCTCAAGGGGGGTGTTTTGCCGGCGGCCAAGCACTTCCCTGGCCTGGGGGACACCACCGTGGATTCTCACCAGGTTTTGCCTACAGCCCAAAACCCTGATCCTGAGAGAACCGCGGACCTGTTGCCCTTCCGACAGGCTGTGGCGGCGGGGGTGCCCGTCATTATGACTGCGCACCTGCACGTTCCTGCCTGGGATAGTCAAACCGCCACCCTCTCACCTGTGGTCCTCAAGGACTGGCTGCGTACCCGCTTGGGGTTTCAGGGGGTTATCATCACCGATGACCTGGAGATGGGGGCCATCGCCGGGGAGGCCCCGGCTCCAGAGGCGGCTTGCCAGGCCCTGGCCGCGGGCGCGGACCTCCTGCTTATCTGCAACCAGGGAGAGGCGGCTTGGAAGGCGACGGAGCTCATAAGGCGCGACCGGGCCCTGCAACCGGCGATAGGCGACTCATGGCGCCGTCTGCAGCGTCTCCGGCAACGGCTTCCCAAGATTCAGCCAACCAGGGATGACCTCAAGGCTTATTTCGGTGGTGGGGGTTTCGGAAAGCTCTGACCCCAAAAAGGGACGTGGCCGGGAGGGGGAAGCCCGGCCACGTGGAGAAAGGAGAAAATGGTGTATGATTTTTCGGGGGTAACCTTTGGTAATTGGATAATGCAGCAACTGTGCCAAACTGTCTTTATGCTAATTGTGTAAAGATTTCAGAGAGTAAAGGTGTTAACTTTCATTTCTTTCGAGGACAACGGTTCAATTTTTTTAACCCCATTGCGGTGCGGGAAAGTATCTGCTGGCATTGTTGAGGCCGTTTTCACCTAAAATTTCCTACTGTTCGCCCCTCCCGGACAAATATTTTAACTTCCTCTGCCACCAATTTTGACTTCCCTTCCTCACCTGCGGGCAGATAGCCAAATCAACCCTTTGGTCCCAAAAAAAAATGCGTTTCATGGAAAAAAAATCGAAACCATGGAGAGCCTTCTTCAAAATTTATTTAAAAGCTGATTATGTTTCTTGGTTGGTAAGTTAATCCCCGGTGGCACAGGCTTTCCAGCCTGTGCCATCGCAGGCTGAAGCCTGCGCCTACATTTTGCAAGAGCCTGATGGAAATAACCGGTAAATTTTTTCGGTTTTTGACGACGCCTTTTTCATTCCAGGTAACGGCGCATCTCAGTCACTACGGCTGCGGGAGAAATCTCTTTCAGGGAGTCCTTCATACCGCTACCTCCCGGCGGGGTCAAGATGGTGATCTGTTCTCCCAAAGGAGCCCACACCCGGGGGTCGGTAGGTCCGAAGAGGGCCACCACCCG
>JBAQHL010000235.1:0-3832 GCA_049288295.1 Desulfobaccales bacterium | reverse complement strand
AACCCATACTTTGCCGCAAAAATCACATAACCCAGGCCGATGGTGAGCCACCAGATGAGCCAGTAGGGGTTGGCCAGACTCATGAAAATGCCGGACCACACCGGATGAAGACCGGTGGTCTTGTCGGTCTCAAGCTTAAGCCGGCTGGTGCGGGAGGCCCGGAGCAGCCCCAGGCCCATCCAGGCCAACACCCCGCCCCCCACCAGGGCCACCGTCCCCAGGATCATGGGGCTGTTCAAGATGGTCCCCAGGCCGGTCAGAAGCAGGACCACCAGGGTTAATTCCAGAAGGCCGTGCCCCAGGATAATCAGGGGGCCGGCCCAAAAACCCCGGCGGGTGGCCTCCCCCACGGTGATGGTCAACAGCGGCCCCGGCATCAGGGCGCCGGAGAGGGCCACGATAAATGAGGTGACCGGCACCCCGGCCAATATCCACAGGTCCAAGCCATTACTCGCTTTTTTTTGATTATCTCAACAAATTATATTACCACAGAAACACCGTGCCTCCAAAAGAAACCGGGTGGTTAGGCGGTATTTAGCTTTCTTGCGGCTCACTTTAGCACTACAGCGCTAAGTAGTTTTTTAAAATCCTTAAAATTCCCCTCTTTCCTAAAGGGGGGAATTATAGGTCCCGGTTTGTGTAGCTCTAATTTTTGCAACCAAGCACTAGCTCACCAGCTCCCGGGCCAGTTTTCTGGCCTGTTCCAGCGGTTCCGGCTTGTCCTTTACCTCCCCGGCGCCCTGGACGCCCACGGCCCGGACCACGAAGTTGCCCGCGAAGCCGAACATCTTCAACCAGCGCTCGTAGCGGGGGTGAATGTCGTCGAACATCTCCTCGGCCGGTGCTCCCTGGGCCAACAGCATGATGGATTTCTTCCCGGGCGAGAGACGCGTGGTGAAATCCGGATTGACCCAGGCGTAGGTGCGGTCCCAAAAACACTTGAGCTGCGCGGACAGGTCGCCGAAATATACGGGAGAGGCCATGACCAGGATATCGGCCCCCCGGATGGACTCGTATACCGGCTGCAGGTCATCCTCCACCACGCAGACCTCGCTGTCCGCCTTACACTTGCCGCAGCCCTGACAACCTTTTATCTCCATCTTATTAAGCAGATAGACCTCGACGTCCGCGCCCCGCTCCCGGGCGGTTTGCAGGAAAGCCTCGGCCATCAGGGCGCTGTTGCCCTTAGGCCGGGGGCTTCCCAGAACAGCAACGATTTTCATGGCAGCACTCCTCGGGTTTGCTCTATATCGAGAGATCAGTTTGGTGTGGTCTGGTGCATCTTAACCATACCACAAGCGGGTCTCCCCTCAAAGATACCAAAAGACCTCTGCAAAAAGCATAGTTGTCATTCTGAGCGAAGCGAATGAAATAGTATTTTCAAATAGTTAATAGATTCTTCGGTCGCTTTGCTCCGTCAGAATGACAATTTTGAGGACTTTCGCAGAGGTCTCACCAATACAATAAGGACCAGACGCTCTTGAGCATGCGGACCTTTTCTTTGGAGCATAGGCACCGTGCCATGTTGCCCAGGCCGGCAGCCTGCTCCCGCTCATTTCCGGTAGCACGGGCATCCTGCCCGTGCCGGAACGGGCTGGAAGCCCGTTCTACCGTACCTGTGGCAGAGAATCAGGGAGAGAATTATAAAGATGAGGCTGGGGTTTGCAGTTCGCTACACCACTTCCACGCCCAACAACTGCATGTGTTTCAGGGCAAAGAGGTGGGCCTCGGGGTCAAAATCCGCCACCCCCTCCCGGTATACCCGGCAATGAAACTCACGGTCCAGGAGACTTACGGCGGTAAACATGATGCAAATGGAAGTGCACACCCCCACCAATTCCACCTGCCTCACCCCCTGGCGCCGCAGCACGTCCTCAAGATTGGTATTGTGCAGCGCGCTGTAGCGGGTTTTATCCACCCGGCAGTCACCAGGCAGTTGGGGAAGTTCTGGAATGAGCGCCGATCCCCAGGAACTCTTGACGGCGTGGGGCCTGAAGTGCCCGAATTCCCGGTCATCGGGGGCATGGGCGTCGCACACGAAGATGACCACACCCCCTTTTGCCCTGTTGTCTTCAAGGAGGCGCTGCACGAAGGGGATGATCGCCCGGCCTGGAGACCCCACATACAGGGCGCCCTTCGGGTCCAGGAAATCATTAATCATGTCCGTCACCACCAGGGCTGCCTTGTCCATAGTTCACGAACCTGAAAAGTTCAGGGGGCAAAGAAGGAGAGAATAACGCCCGGTGTCCAAGCACAGGGAAAAACCTGTGCCACCAGGTTCATGTAAGGCTTATCCCCGCAAACCTCACCTGACCGGCTCCCCCGCCGCGACTCAGGTAAACAGGCAGATATTGGCGTCCCGGGCGTATTTCAGAAAATCTTCCGCGGTCCACACGGGGACGCCTTCGATCATGTTCTCTTCATTGATTTCCATCATGTCGATGGTCATGCGGCAGGCGATGAGTTCCACCCCCTCGATCTGGGCCATCTCCATAAGATCAGGCAGGGAAGGAATCTGGGCCTTCTCCGCCTTCTTTTTCATCATGGCCGTGGCCAAACTCGACATGCCAGGCACCGCGCCCATGACCCCCGGGGGAATGAACTTAGCCTTGTCAATGCCGCCTTTGACCACCAGGTTAACCCCCATAAAGGTATAAAATACCTTGGTTTCCATACCTAAACGGGCGGCGTTGATCCCGAGGATGAGGGCCGGGTAGGCCCCGTCCAGGGTGTCCCGGGAACAGATGAAACAGGCTTTGTCCTTTTTGTCGTGCATGAAAACTCCTCTTGCCGGGCAGTTGCCCCTTATATCCTTATCTTTCTGATTTCCTGCTAATAATCGAACACAACAGCAAAATTAATGAAAAAAAAACTCTCTTCCTCTCGCCTAACATTATAATATCAGGTAAGAATGATTCCTGCGAATCAAAGAAACTCCTTCCTGGGAGACAAGCTATGAAAAATCCCTGGGCCGTGAGACTTATCATTTTCTTCTCCCTGCTGTTCCTCATCGGGCTCAACATCGGTGAATTGGACTTCCTCTTTAACGTGGGAAAAACCATTTGCCTGAGCTGCATCGGGGTGGGCTAGGTGAATCTGAACCTCTTCCGGCGGCTGGTCCAAATCCTGGTCTCCCTGGGGACCAACGGTTATCTGCTCTTTCCCTTTACCCTGGATATCTACAAGGGCCCCTTGAAGGCCGTTTGCCACCCGGGGCTCAACTGCTATGCCTGTCCAGGGGCTCTGTTGTCCTGCCCGGTGGGCGCGTTCCAGAATTTCATGGGCGCCATCCGCCTGTCCACGGGAGTCATTCCCCAGGCAGGGAGCGTGGTCCTGGGCTACCTGGGGTTTATCGGGGTTTTGTTGGGCCGCATACCCTGCGGCTGGCTTTGCCCTTTTGGGTTTATCCAGGAACTTATCTACAAAATCCCCTCACCCAAATTTTCCCTGTGGCGTCCCCTGCGGTGGGGCAAATACGTGGTGCTGGCGGTCCTGGTGATCCTGGCGCCCCTGTTTCTCATCGACAAGGTCGGCCTGGGACAGCCGTGGTTCTGCAAGCTTCTGTGTCCGGCCGGGACTCTGTTGGGCGCTTTCCCTTTGTTGGCCATCAAGCCCAACCTCTGGGAGAATCTGGGCCTCTGGTTTTTGAACAAAATGGTTTGGCTGACTCTCATTTTGGTGGGCGCGGTGTTTATCAGCCGGTTTTTCTGCCGCCTCCTGTGTCCTTTGGGCGCGTTTTACAGTCTTTTTAACAAGATTTCCCTGACAAAAATTGATTTTGTCGAGGGGAACTGTGTCCACTGCCTGGCTTGTGTGCCGGTCTGCCCCATGG
>JBAQHL010000234.1:0-1958 GCA_049288295.1 Desulfobaccales bacterium | reverse complement strand
GTTTCTGGAAGATTAAACTTCTGTCTATAAGTATAGCCATAATGACCCGGACCTGCAAGGCGGGGCAGCCCGTCAGGCCCCTTGACGATTTCAGCGAACTTGTTTATTGTGAGGCTCACTCGAGCCGACGCTCATGAGCTTTGGGCTCTCTTAAAATCATGAGAAGATTGGTAGGGCGGGCCTCCGTGCCCGCCAGCCGGTTACACCGAGCGTTTGGAGGCGGGATGCGCTATGCTTTCCCGCCCTACGCCCTCTCTGTACTTTGAACCTTGAACCTCCTTTGAACTTCTTCAAACAGAAAACCGAAAACCGACAATGAATGCATCCTTCCTAGATCAGTTGGCCCAGGCCCGGCCCGACCCCGGCGGCGGCGCGGCCGCGTCCTACAGCGCCGGCGTGGGGTTGGCCCTCCTCACCAAGGTCATCCGGCTGGAAAAGGCCCGGCCCTATAACGATGAATCCCAGGTGGCGTTCTGGTCTGAGCAGTTAACGGCAGCGCGCCGGCTGGCCCGGCTTTTCCAACACCTGCGCCAGGCTGACGTGGGGGCCTATCTCACCATGGCGCAGACGTTATCCGTCCGGCAGCAGGGGGCCAACCTGCAGAAGGCGGTGGAGGAGGCCACCCGGTGTCCCTGGCAGATCATGGAGCAGGTGTTGGTGGGACTGCATCTCCTGGCTGCCACCGGGGAGCGCTGCAGGTCCCACCTGCTTTCTGACCTTTTGGTGGCCACCGAGCTTTTGGGCGGGGCCCTTCAGGGCGCACATCATATTGCTGCGGCCAACCTCCCCCTGATGAAGGCAGCCGGCCAACGCCAGGAATGGGTGGCCCGCCTCTCCCAGGCCTCCCACCAGGGTCTGGAAGCCACCCTTAGAGTGCGCAGCCAGCTCCTGGCCAGGGTCCACGCGGCCAACAATTCTAAATGATCATTGCCGCGGAAAATCTCACCGGGGCAAGCCCAATGGTGGCTCAGGCCTTGAAAGACCTGGACCCCAAGCCCCTCCAGGAGATGGCCCGGCGCTGTGCCGCGGCCGGGGCGCACCTCCTGGACCTCAACCCCGGCTACCTCTCCCGCCGCCTGGAAGACCGCATGGCCTTTATGGTTGCGGCCGTGCAGGAAGTAACCTCTCTCCCCCTTATCCTCGACTCTCCCAATCCCCGTCTGCTGGCCGGAGGCTTGGCAGCCTGCCGGGACAAACCCATCTTGAACGCCGTCACCCTGGAGGAGCATAAGCTCAAGGAAATTCTCCCCCTGGCCGCGGCGCATCAGACCCAGGTAGTGCTCCTGCTTCTGGACGAAAAATCCCACCCGCCCCCCACCCTGGAAGGGAAGGTGGCCCTGGCCGTGGAACTGCGGGAGCGCTGCCTGGCCGCGGGTTTGAGCGATGAGCAGCTCATCTTCGATCCGGTGCTCCCCAATCTCCGATGGCCGGATGCCTGGCCCCAGACCGGCGCGGGGTTCAAAACCGTGCGCTACCTGGCCACAGGCGAGCTTTTTGGCGTCCCGGCCCGCACCATGGTGGGACTGTCCAACCTGCGCAGCGGTTTGCGGAACATTTATCCCGTGGAGATGGAGATTATCGTTCTGGCGCTTTTGGCCGGAGCAGGACTCAGCTATGCCCTGGTGGATGTCCTGTCTCCGGCCATCCAGGAAGCCGTCGAGCTCATACACCGGATGGCTTGAGTCGGGAACTTCCTTTCAGTTAGACATGAACGATAAATTTATTTTGTGAAATAAAGACGTCTCCTGTCTTGACAGTTCCTCATGGGCCCGTGCCCCACCCGAAAAGCATAAAAAGTCGGTGGGGCGGGCATCCCCGCCCGCCTCGATTATCCGCACAGGCTGTAAAGCCTATGCCAGCCCTGAGAAACTTTTCGTAACAGCTCCTCATGGGCTGTGGCCCACCCGCAAAGCCTGATACCGAGTTGCGTTCTAAGGGCAATTTTTTGTAGCCGCAGG
>JBAQHL010000233.1:0-9309 GCA_049288295.1 Desulfobaccales bacterium | reverse complement strand
CGCCGCACCCGCCGCGGCCCCGGCAGCCGCATAACCCCGATAGCTGCCCACAGACCCCAGGGCCGCCCCCACCCCGGCTCCCAGGGCTGCACCTGCCACCGCACCTTTGAGGCCCTTACGAAAATGGGCCCGGAAGGCTTCGGAGGAAACCACCGCGTCTCCCGCCTCCCGGGGGGTATAGGCCTGATAAATCACCCCCCGGTGGTCAACACTGGTTATCTGGGAGGGATCCACCAACACCGCCTGCTGGGAGTTGTTGGCCAGGATTATGCGGGTAGGGCGCACCCCGGCCTTGAGCCAGTCAAAATCCGGCCTGGCGGGCCCGGGGTCCTGGGGGTCGCCATACACGTCCCGGAAGCCGTCAAAGGGAACCACGGCAATGGCCACCCCTCGAGAATTCAGGGAATAGGGAAACTGGCCGGGGTATGACTGAATTTTCGGCTTAAGTTGGACCCTGGGGGCGCAGGCCAGGAAAGATGCCAAAAAAAAAGCCAGAACGGGCCAGATGAAAAACTGCCTTGCCATTCTCATGATGCCATCCTTGCGGTGCAGTCCTTGGGAAAAGAACGATCCCAGGCTGGTTATGGTTATTGTGACAAATCGCCGGCAACTCGGCAAGCAGCTGCGCCCGCCCAGCCTAGGACACATTTCGGCGCGCTTCCGGTTGACCCGCTCCTCTGATTCAGTCATGATGAGAAAAACAGGGGAGATGGTTTCATCCCCAAAACATTCCCAAGGAGAATGATCATGAGCGACGCCAAATTCCCCCCCTGGTACAAGTTCATCAAGGAGCATCATGGCAAGTATATCGATTGCCTGGAACAGCTCGGCGAAGTGGCGCGCCGGGAGGGCCCCCTGGACGAAAAGACCTCCCACCTCATTCAATTGGCCGCCGCCGCGGCGATTCGGTCCGAAGGGTCGGTACACAGCCATGTGCGCCGGGCCCTGGCGGCCGGGGCCAGCCCCGAGGAGGTCTACCACACCTTGATGCTCCTCACCAGCACCATCGGCTTTCCCACCACCTCCGCGGCCTTGAGTTGGGCTTATGATGAGCTGAAGAAGCAATCCGGTTAGGCTGGAGGTTGGTTCCGGATAATTTTTTTGGTTCACGCCAAGTGGCCAAGGGGGAAAGAAAGTGGAGTAGGGTGCGCACCGCTCCCCAAAACGGCGGGCGTTGAAGATAACTGCGGTCTGGGCAGGCGCCCCGGCAACCAGAAAAGGAATTCAGGCCCCTAAATTTTTTGCTCCTCCAGCCATTGGCGGAATTCGTCCACCAGACCCCAGAAGTGGGCAACGGCGGCTTCCCCGGCAGGAGTGAGCCAGGCCCGGCCGCCCTTTTTACCCCCAAACGTGCGGGACACCAGTTCAACCCCCGCCAACTCGTTCATTTTGGCCACCAACCCCCAGGCATGACTGTAAGCCATGTTGAGGGACCGGGCCGCAGCGGCGATGGAACCAAGGTCCCGAATGCGCTCCAGCAGCACCACCCGTCCCCAACTCAGAAAGGTTTCGCCCTCTTTTTCCAGCCACAGGCGGCCCTTGATTTGAACCCCTGCCGGGGCAGGAGAGCTGGCCGCCAGGGCCGTGCCCCGACCGTGGTCCGGTTTTTTCCCGCGCATACTGGTATCATTCCCGATAGGTATTTCTTCTTTTTAATAAAAGAATAATATTGCCCCAAAAGTCAAGCCCCCTGTAGAAGTTTAACATCCCCGGGTTGGCGGGCTAGTTGCGGGACTTAATCAACTTTCGTACATTATACAATTGACGGGCTGACGTGAAACATTCCAGCCAGATATGCAGGGTATCCCCATACCAGGGAGGTTTCCTGGATGACACGGTCTACTTTCAGGCTAAACGGCATCGAGGTCCCTTTCGATTCAGGCCAAACCATTTTGGAGGCGGCTCGAGGCGCCGATATTTACATCCCCACCTTGTGTGAATACAAGGACACCATCCCCACGGGAGCCTGTCGGGTCTGCGTGGTCGAGGTAGAAGGGGCCCGCACCCTGGCGCCGGCCTGCGCCACTCCGGCAACCAAGGGTTTGGTGGTCAAGAGCGACACCCCCCGGGTTGATGCCGCCCGGCGCATGGTATTGGAGTTGATGCTGGCTTCGGGCAACCACAACTGCCTCATCTGCGAGGCCAACGGCGCCTGTGAACTCCAGGCCCTGGCCTACCGCTACCAGGTGGCTCCTCCGGTTTTCGGCAAACCCCTCGGTACGACCTATTATTACGAAGACAACAATTCCATGATCGTGCGGGACAGCTCCAAGTGCATAATGTGCGGCCGCTGTATCCGGGCCTGCGGGCAGCGCCAGGTCAGAATCGCCATAGGTTTCGGCTACCGGGGCTCCCACAGCGCCATCGTCACCGAGGGCGATCAGCCCTATATTGATTCGGAATGCATCTTTTGCGGCGAGTGCGTCCAGGCCTGTCCCACCGGGGCCATCCTCGACAAAAACGCTCTTTATAAGGGACGCCCCTGGGAGATCGAGCAGGTGCGCTCCACCTGTCCCTATTGCGGGGTTGGTTGTCAGATCGACATTCACACCAGAAATGACCGTATTGTCAAGGTCACCGGCGCGGACGCCATTCCCAACCGGGGCCGTCTGTGCGTCAAGGGCCGCTTCGGCTGGAATTTCGTGCACCACCCTGAGCGCCTAAAAACTCCCTTGATCAAGGAAAATGGAGTGCTGCGTAAGGCCACCTGGGAAGAGGCCCTGGATCTCGTGGCCCGGCGTTTCCGGGAAATCAAAGAGGAGCACGGACCCGAAAAAATTGGCGGCTGGTGTTCGGCCCGCATCACCAATGAAGAAAACTATCTCATGCAGAAGTTCATGCGCGCCGTCATCGGCACCAACCACGTGGACCACTGCGCCCGCCTCTGACACAGCGCCACGGTGGCCGGTCTGGCCGCCTCCTTCGGTTCCGGCGCCATGACCAACTCCATCGAGGAGTTGGAAGAGTCCGACTGCATCCTGGTCACCGGCTCCAATACCACGGAGACCCACCCGGTGATCTCCACCTTCATCAAGCGGGCCGCCCGCCTGAAAGGGAAAACCCTCATTGTCATCGATCCCCGGCGGCTGACCCTGGTCAAACACGCCACCCTGTGGCTGCGCCATCAACCCGGCAGCGACGTGGCCGTCCTCAACGGCCTCATGCACGTCATCATCCGGGACAACCTCCACGATCAAGCGTATATTGCCGAACGCACCGAGAATTTTGCGGCCCTGCGGGACACCGTGGCCCGCTATACGCCGGAAGTGGTGGAGCAGATCAGCGGGGTGCCGGCTAAAGACCTGGAAAAAGCGGCGCGCCTCTATGCCAGTGCGCCCAAGGCCGCCATTTGTTACGCCATGGGCATCACCCAGCACACCACCGGCACGGACAATGTCAAATCTTTGGCCAACCTGACCATGTTGTGCGGCAACGTGGGCATCAGGGGCGGCGGCCTCAACCCGTTGCGGGGCCAGAACAATGTTCAGGGGGCCTGCGACATGGGCGGCCTCCCCAATGTCTACTCCGGGTATCAGGCAGTGACCGACCCCAATTACCGCTGGAAAATGGAGCGTATTTGGGGGGTCAGGGACCTGCCGGACTGGGCGGGAATGACCATGACGGAGATGTTGCCGGCCATTACCGAGGGCAAAATCAAAGCCCTGTATATCATCGGAGAAAACCCGGTCATTTCTGAGGCGGATGTGGAGCATGCCTTGAGCCCCCTCCAGAAACTGGATTTTCTGGTGGTGCAGGACATTTTTCTCACGGAAACCGGCAAACTGGCCGACGTAGTGCTGCCCGCCTCCTCCTTTGCCGAAAAAAATGGCACTTTCACCAACACGGAACGGCGGGTGTTGCTGGTTCACCGGGCGGTTTTGCCCATCAGGAATTCCTTGCCCGACTGGCGGATCATCAGCGAAATCTCTCAGCGTCTGGATTATCCCATGGATTACGCCACGCCCGAGGAGATCTTTGAGGAAATCCGCTTAGTGACGCCCTCTTATGCCGGCATCACCTACAAGCGCCTGGAACAGGAAGGGGGCCTGCAGTGGCCCTGTCCGCATCCGGACCACCCCGGCACCCGCTACCTCCACAAGGATCGCTTTTCCCGGGGGATGGGTCAGTTTTTCGCCATCGAATACCGGGAACCCGCGGAAATGCCCGACGAAGACTATCCCTTTATCTTGACCACCGGCCGGGTTCTGTACCAGTACCACACCGGCACCATGAGCCGCCGGGCCCCGGGCCTGGTGGAAAAGGCCCCGGAGTGCCGGGTGGAGATCGCTGCCGAGGATGCGGACAAACTCGGCATCGGTGACGGCGAAATGGTGCGGGTGAAAAGCCGCCGGGGCGAAATCAAGGCCCGGGCCCTGGTTTCCACCAAGGCCATTCCCGGGACCATTTTTGTTCCCTTCCATTATTACGAAGCTGCGGTGAACAAACTCACCATTGCGGCCCTGGACCCGGTGGCCAAGATCCCCGAATATAAGGTCTGCGCCGTGAAAATCGAAAAATTTGTGGAAACCCCCAGGAAGAGGGAGGCATTGCCCCCAGAACCGGTCACCAGGGAAGGAGTTTCGCCATGACCCAACTTGGCCCCTGTGTCAGCGTTCCCACCGCCAAGCTCAGGCAGGAGGTTTGCGACCGGATTCAAGCCGCCGTTGCCCGTCATCGAGGCCAGGTTGGCGCCCTTCTGCCGGTGTTGCAGGAAGCCCAGACCATCCTGGGACATATCCCTTTGGAAATGCAAAGGGTTATCGGGGCCGAGCTCAACATCGCCGGTTGCCGCATCTTTGACGCCCTGAGCTTTTATTCCATGGCCACCTGGCAGCCCAGGGGGAAACACACCATCCGCCTGTGCCATTCGCCCTGCTGCCACGTCAATGGTAGTGACAATATTCTCGAAATTATTCAAAAGGAGCTGGGAGTGGAGGCAGGAGGCATCACCGCCGACCGGCTTTTCACCCTGGAGCTTTCCGCCTGCTTGGGGGTGTGCGAAGTCGCGCCTGCCATCCAGATTGATGAGGTGGTGTACGGCAACCTGGATCGGGACAAGATCAGGAAAATCCTGGCCGACTATCGGGCCGGAAACGTGGTGGATTACCGGCAATTGCCTTACTCAACGAAAAATTTCCAGGAATACACCCAGAGTCCCCATGAACTCGTGCTCCTGGACAATGTGGGCATCATTGATCCCATGAGCCTTGACGACTATGTGGCCCGGGGAGGCTATGAAGCCCTGAAAAAGGCGCTCACCACCATGACCCCGGAACAGGTGGTGGAAACGGTGAAAAACTCAGGCCTGCGAGGGCGGGGGGGCGCCGGCTTTCCCACCGGACTGAAATGGTCCTTCACCCTGCCTCTGGCCGCCACCCCCAAATATGTCATCTGCAATGCCGACGAGGGGGAACCGGGCACCATCAAAGACCGCTACCTCATGGAGGGGGACCCCCACAAGGTTCTGGAAGGTCTGGCCATTGCGGCTTTTGCCGTGGGAGCCAGCCAGGGCTTTATTTATTGCCGGGGCGAATATTATCTGTCCCAGCACCGCCTGCAAAACGCCATCGACCAGGCCGTGGCCCGGGGTTATCTGGGTGAAAATCTCCTAGGTTCGGGATTTGCTTTTACCGTGGAAGGGCGCTCCGGGTTTGGGTCTTATGTCTGCGGCGAAGAAACGGCCCTCATCGAGTCCCTGGAAGGGAAACGGGGTTTCCCCCGCCTCAAGCCCCCCTTTCCCGGCGTCGCCGGCCTTTTGGGAAAACCCACCGTGGTGAACAACGTGGAAACCCTGGCCAACGTGCCGGCCATCATTAACCGGGGTGCGGATTGGTACCGCAGCCTCGGCACCGAGGACACCCCGGGCACCAAGATTTACCAGGTCATCGGCCACGTCAACAAGCCCCAGATCGTGGAGGCGCCGGTGGGCCTGACCCTCCGGGAACTCATCGACACTTACGGCGGCGGGCTTAGAAACGGCCGGACCTTCAAGATGTGCCAGACCGGGGGGGCCTCAGCCGGGCTGGTCACCGCCGCGGCCCTGGACATACCCATGGATTTCGGCTCCCTGGCGAAGGCGGGCGGGGCTTTGGGTTCGGGGACCATGCTGGTCCTGGACGACACCACCTGCGTAGTGGATTTCCTCAAATGTGTGGCGGACTTTTTCGGCCATGAGTCCTGCGGTCAGTGCACCCCCTGCCGGGAAGGCACAGCCTGGTTTCAGACCTACCTGGCCAACTTCACCCAGGGGCAAGGCACGCTGGGGGATATTGCTTTTCTGGAACGCCTGGCCAATGCCATGCAGGACTCCTCCTTCTGCCCCCTGGGCCAATCGGCGCCCGTGCCTTTTTTAAGCGCCCTCAAGCAGTTCCGCCCAGAGATTGAGGAGCATCTAAAGGAGCAAACCTGCCGGGCCGGGGTGTGCTCCTTCGAGTAATATGATCCCCGTAAAAATTCGCGCCGTCCCCTGGCTCATCCCCACCTGGGCCAGGGCCCAGACCTGGTGGAACCTGATCCTGGTAAGACGAGGGGTGGGGCTGAGCAAACGCCTCCTGGCCCATGAACTGGCCCACGTTCTCCAGTGGCGCTCTCTGGGGGTCTGGGGCTTTGTGGGCCAGTACGCCCGCCACCTCCTCCGGCACGGCTACGAGAAAAACCCCCTGGAAATCGCCGCCAGGGCCGCGGAAAAAGACGAGTTTTACCTGGCCTGGGCAAAGGAGATTCTCAATGCCAGAGGGAAGCCTGGTGATACCGAGTTGCATTCTTTAGACAATTTATTGTAGCCGCGAGGTTAAGCCCTGCGTCTGCACAGGTGAGGACACCTGTCCCACCGTTTGACTGCAAACCGGTATGAGTTGTTAAACAGCGAAGGGCCGGCATGACTGCCGGCCCTTTCTTTCCATGTCTTAATACCAGATTGCGAAGCGAAGGATCTCGAAATTTAAAGGGTTATGAGATTCTTCGGTCGCTTCACTCCCTCAGAATGACAGGTTTTGGGGCTTTCGCAGAGGACTTGTATTAATCCTCAGCCATCTCCGGCTTCCAACACTCCCAGACCATGCCCACCAGGTCGGGGCCGGGCTTGAGGGTGGGCTTGCCGGGTCTCCAGCCCGCAGGGGTCACCTCACCAGTTGCCCTGACATGCTGAAAGGCCTTGATCTGGCGGATGAGCTCGCCCACGTGGCGGCCCACCGGCGGAGTGATCACCTCCATGGCCACAATAATCCCGTCCGGGTCGATGAGGAAACGGCCGCGCAAGTCCACCCCGGAGGCCTCGTCATAAACGCCGTAGATCTTGCCGATGGCCCCGCCGGCATCGGAGAGCATGGGGTAGGGAACGCCCTTGGGCACCATTTTGGAGAGTTCCTCGGCCTGCCAGATTTTGTGAGAAAAGCGGCTGTCGGTGCTGACGGAAAGAATCTCCACACCCATCTTCTGGAGTTCAGGATACTTGACGGCAACTGCCGTCAGTTCGGTGGGTCAAACAAAGGTGAAGTCACCAGGATAGAAACACAGGACCACCCATTTGCCGCGGTAGTCCGAAAGCTTGATGTTTTTGAAGCCGCCATCCACATAGGCCGCGGCCTCAAAATCCGGAGCCGGCTGGCCCACCCGGGCCCGGACCACAGGGGGGGCAGATGCCGCTGCCGGGGCTGCCTCCGGGGAATTGGCCAGGGGGCCTTTGGCGGGTTCCACACAACCACTGCCTGCTTGCTCAGCCATAGAGCACTCACTCCTTTAGTAATGAAATTGCGCCGGTAAGGGCTTAAAGATCCACGATCATGTCAGCTTCGTTGCCGCACTGGGTGCAGACGAAGGTGTGCTTCCCCGACAGGGGCTGAGCGGCGGGTTTGCCGGGGGTTTCTCCCACAGTGACCTCTTCGCACTTGATGGTCATTTCAGCCTCATTGCCGCAGTTTTCACAGGTACAGACCAGGGTTTTTTTGGGTTCCATGGCCTCCTCCTCTGACGGTTCGGTTCTTGTTATTAAAGGTTAAGATTGTTTTCCGAAAAGAAAATATGGTCAAAATTATTCCTAGGGGCGGTGGACTCTTCCCCACTCATACCCCCTTTACCCGTGATAACAGGCATCTTGCCTGTTTCTGCACAGGCTGGAAGCCCATGCTTAGGCTTAGGCTCGGTAGCACGGGCATCCTGCCCATGCTTTGGACGGGCTGGAAGCCCGTCCTACCACGCCCATGTAAAGGGTTCCAGGGGGAAGGGTGCAAGGGATGATGGCGCCGACTTCCCAGCCTATTAAGGCCTGTCTTTTCTCTCCACAAAATTATAGTCGTTGGCAAAAGTTTTTTCTTATCCCCCCTCACCCCAACCCTCTCCCCCCGCTGGGGGAGAGGGAGTTAAGGGAAGAATTTTCGGCATCCGCTATGGTTGTTCTAACTTCAAATCAGGGAAACCAGAAGGATGCCCGGCTGAAACATCGCGGCCTTGGTGCAGGCGCTGAGGTTCATGCTACGATTGCTACGATCAGGCGAGGTCGAAACGGTCAAGGTTCATTACCTTGTTCCACGCCGCCACAAAGTCCTTCAGGAACCTCTCCTGGGAGTCCGCACAGGCGTAGACTTCCGCCACGGCCCGCAGTTGCGAGTTCGAACCGAAGATGAGGTCGACCCTTGTGCCGGTCCACTTGAGTTCGCCCGTGGTGCGATCACGACCCTCGAACACGTTTTCGTCTTCCGTTGCCTTCCAGGCCGTTCTCATGTCGAGCAGATTCACGAAGAAGTCATTGGTGAGCGTCTCCGGCCGCTTGGTGAAGACCCCGTGCCGGGACTGTCCGCAGTTGGCATTCAAGACACGCATACCGCCAATGAGAATGGTCATCTCAGGAGCGGTCAGCGTCAGCAGTTGCGCCCGATCAACCAGCAGTTCCTCCGCCGTGACGGCGAATTTGGTTTTCTGGTAGTTGCGGAACCCGTCTGCAGCCGGTTCGAGAACAGCGAATGACACCACATCAGTTTGCTCCTGGGACGCATCCGTACGCCCCGGCGCGAAGGGAACGGTTACCTTGTGACCGGCCTTCTGCGCGGCCTGCTCGACGCCGGCGCAACCGCCCAGAACGATGACATCAGCCAGGGACACCTTCTTCCCGCCGGACTGCGCGGCGTTGAACTCCTGCTGGATGCCCTCCAGGGCCTTGAGGACCTTCGCCAGTTGAGCAGGCTGGTTGACTTCCCAATCCTTTTGCGGCGCCAGGCGGATACGCGCCCCGTTGGCGCCGCCGCGCTTGTCGGAGCCGCGGAACGTGGAGGCCGACGCCCAAGCGGTGGAAACCAGTTCCGGGATCGACAGGCC
>JBAQHL010000232.1:0-2136 GCA_049288295.1 Desulfobaccales bacterium | reverse complement strand
CCGGTTCACCCACACCCGAGCCTGTCTGAAGGACCATTTCTCCCTGCATTTGGACAACTCTCATTGTTTTTCCCAGCCGTTCCCGGTATGATTTTCCTGAAGTAAAACCCCAGGCCTGCCCATGATTATCCTGCACGCCGCGTTTTATGAGAACCAGCTGTTTGTCTGGGGAGAAATCCCTGCCCCCGCGGACCTTCACCTCCACCGAGAGAGGAAAGGGAAGTTAAAGGCCGCCAAACCTCCGCTCTTCCCTTACGACGCCGGCAAGGAAAAATTGGCCGAGGCGCTTCAGGAAGCCGGCTTGAGCCCGTTTCTGAGGAACCTGGCCAGCCAGACCGTGATGGCCTGGCTTCCCACCCGAAAAAATCGCCCCCTGGCCTCGAGTCCGCTGATTGGGGAGCCCTCAGCCTCCCGGGAACAGGTTGACTTATCTCCTTGGCAGGTCACTGCCTTGACCCTGGCGCCCCCGATGGCAGTGGAACTGCTCTGCGCCTGCGTGAATAAAGAGCTCCTGGCCCCCGGTGTGATTATTGGCAAAGACCTGGCCTTTTGGGCCCAGGCCCTGCGTTTTGCCGGCGCGCTCGTGGCCAGGCAGCGGTTTCTTCCCGGCCTCCAGGAAAGTGAGGGAACTTTCCGGGCTTGGTGGGAGCCGGTGTTGACCGGGAGCGACAGCGGTGTGGCCACAAAACTGGCCGGGCTCATGCCCCGGGTTTGCCGGACCCTGACCCCCGACGAATCCTCTCCCCCGGTGCGCCCCGCCGCCAAGGTGTTGGACGGCTTTGTGGGCTGGATGGTGGATCACCTGGTCCGGTACCCCACCCCTGCCGCGGAGCCGGCCCCGGCCCGGCGCGGCCGCCCCGCCAGGAAGGCTCCCGGGTTCGACAGCCTCCATGACCAATGGCTGCACGCCCTGGAAGCGCCGGATGGCCTGATGGCAGGCGCCCCCGGCGATCTGGCCCAGTTGCATGCGCACATTCAAAAGTGGCGGCGACCCATCTCCGTCACTGCGGCTACACCTTTCCGCCTCTGCTTCCGCCTGGAGGAGCCGGAGGAGAGCGGTCTGGCCTCTACCGGGCAGGAACAATGGTTTGTCCGCTACCTGCTCCAGGCCGCAGAAGACCCCAGCCTTCTCATTTCCGTCCGAGAGGCCTGGAATCCTCCCAAGCAAACAGCCTCCCTGCTCCGCCCCGGCGAATTTCACGCCAAGGAATACCTGCTGGTGTCCCTGGGCCAAAGCGCCCGCCTGTGCCCCGGCCTCGCTTCCGGCCTCCAGACCGCCCTGCCGGACGGCCACTGGCTTAATACCCCGGGTGCTTTTAACTTTCTCACCGAAAAGGCTTTATTGCTGGAGCAGGCAGGCTTCGGGGTGATGCTGCCTGCCTGGTGGAGCGGCCGGGGCGCCAAAATGCGCCTGTCGGCCCGGGCCCAGGTTAAGTCCCCCAAGATGGCCGCCGGCTCCGGGATCAACCTGGACCAGATCGTGCGCTTCGACTGGCAGTTGGCCCTGGGTGACGAAGAGCTTTCCCTGGCCGAACTCCAGGAACTGGCGCAGCGGAAATTCCCTCTGGTCAAGGTGCGGGGCCAATGGGTGCAGTTGAATGCCGATGAGATTCAGGCGGCCCTGGACTTCTGGCGGAAAAAGGCGGAGGCCGGCATCACCGCCCGGGAAGCCCTGCGGATGGCCCTGGGCGGAGTGGAAACTCCGGCCATTCTTCCCTTTGCCGGACTCGCGGCCGAAGGCTGGATCGGTGAACTGCTGGCCAAGCTGCAAGGCCAGGCTGCGTTTGGCGAATTACCCGCGCCGGACGATTTCCACGGCACCCTGCGCCCCTATCAGGTGCGGGGCTATTCCTGGCTGAATTTTTTAAAGCAGTGGGGCCTGGGGGCCTGCCTGGCCGACGACATGGGGCTGGGAAAGACCGTGCAGACCCTGGCCCTGATCGCCCGCGAGCGACAGGCCGGCTGCCCGGCGCCGGTTCTGCTGGTCTGCCCCACCTCTGTGGTGGGCAACTGGCAGAAGGAAGCGGCGCGTTTTACTCCCGATTTGCCGGTGTTGGTGCACCATGGCGTCACCCGCTCCAGGGGCAAGGCCCTGGCCAAACAGGTGAAGAAATACGCCATGGTCATCTCCAGTTA
>JBAQHL010000231.1:0-2631 GCA_049288295.1 Desulfobaccales bacterium | reverse complement strand
CCCGCCTGTGGCACAGGCAAGATGCCTGTGCTCCCGGATAAACTTGGGTAAGAGACAGTAGGGCGGGAAAGCGACGCGCCTCCCGCCTCAGTGATTCCGCCAGTGCAGATTATCGAGGCGGGCGGGGACGCCCGCCCCACCCCACTATCCTGGTCCTTCAATTTCCTCACCAAATTCTCGAAAAAGATCCACATCGCCGCTCTGGGCCATCTGCCGGTACTCATAAGGGATGGCCAGCCGGCGGTAGAATTCGGTGGCCATGTTGTGAAAAACCCCGGTGAGCGCGGCAATGAGCCAGTAACGCAGACCACCGAAACGTCGCCGCATCACCCCCAGGGCCAGGCGGGTGCAGGCGTAGTTCAAAAGGCCGGTGAAGGCGCCGTCGTACCCTGCGGCCTTGGCCTGGGCCGCCAGGCGTTCTGCCAACTCGTCAATGAGAGGGTCAAGCTCCGGCCGCAGTTCCTCGGCAATATAGGGCATGGCCATTCTCCTCCTGGGGAAGGGTGGAAAAGGGGCAAGAGGTGAGGGAATGGCTCCCTTTCCGCCACCCCGGCTTCATCTATCTTTGGGACATAATATTTCCACCCATTTCTTGCCAGATTGTAACGGGGAAGAAAAAAGAAAGCCAGGCATCAGTCCTCAAGACAAACCAGGAGGGAATATGATATCTTATTGGCAACTTACTGTAGTGTTATGCTTTTTTTTGCCATTGCCGTTGAAAGCAATCGCTGATGGGCATTCATCAAGTGTCCGGGGCTCTTCATGCAAGCGGCCCGAGAACCGATAAACACTGTAATGTTCGTAGCAAAGAAACTTCGGGGGGTTTGAGCTTCCATGAATGAATCAGCAGCCTTGCCGCTTTTTGGCGTCATCCTGGCCGGGGGTTCGGGCACCCGTTTCTGGCCCTTAAGCCGCTCTCAATACCCCAAGCAGGTGCTTCGCCTGCTCGGTTCGGAGTCCCTGCTCCAGACCACCTGCGGGCGCCTGTTGCCCCGCATCCCCCTGGAGCGCCTGGCCGTGGTCACTTCGGCCTTCCAAGTCGACGTCATTCGCCTGGACCTCCATCGGCAGGGACTGGATAAGGTCCAGCTGTGGCTGGAGCCTGAGGGCAAGAACACCGCCCCGGCCGTGGCCCTGGCGGCTCTGCTTATGGGCCCGGAGTCAGGGGCCGACATCATGGCCGTTTTTCCGGCCGACCACTATATCCGTGATACGGCTGCCTTTCATCGGGCCCTGGATCAAGGCGCGGCCCTGGCCCAGGCGGGGTTTCTGGTGACCTTCGGCATCACTCCCAGCCGCCCCGACACCGGCTACGGCTACATCAAGGCCGGAGAACCCCTGACCGCGAGAGGCCTGAGGGCACTGGCGTTCATCGAAAAGCCTCACCTTTCCAGGGCTCAGGCTTTTTTGCTGGAGGGCGGCTACTACTGGAACAGTGGTATCTTTGTTTTCCGGCGGGATGTCTTCCTGGCGGCCCTGGCCCTGCATCTCCCCGAACTCCATCAGGGGCTGCAGGGCGTAACCGCCGGGGTTTCCCAGGAGGCTCTGGCCAGGGCCTACCAGAATCTCCCCAGCATTTCCCTGGACCACGGCATCATGGAAAAGGCCGACAACGTGGCGGTGGTGCCCGCGGACCTGGGATGGAGCGATGTGGGCACCTGGAGCGCCCTCCATGAACTCTGCTCGGCAGATGCTCGGGGGAACGTTATCCTGGGGCGGGCCCTGGACCAAGACAGCCGGGATTCCCTCATCTTTGCCCAGGACCGGGTGGTGGGCACCATCGGCCTTGACAACATGATTGTGGTGGACACAGCCGACGCCACCCTGGTCTGCCCCCGGGACCGGGTCCAGGAGGTGAAGGACCTGGTGGCGGAGCTCACCCGGCAAAACCAGGTGGAGTCCCGGGAGCATCTCACCGTAGAACGGCCCTGGGGCCGCTACACCGTCATGCAGGGCGGGCCGGGCTACAAGGTGAAAAAGGTGGTGGTGGACCCCGGCTGCCGCCTGAGCCTGCAACTCCATCACCGCCGGGCCGAGCACTGGGTGGTGGTGCAGGGGGAGGCCCGGGTCACCATCGGCGATAAGGTGAGTATAGTCCTGCCCAACCAGAGCGTCTATATACCCCTGGAGACGGCCCACCGCCTGGAAAATCCTGGCACCGACCCCCTGGCCCTCATCGAAGTCCAGACCGGGGATTATCTTGAAGAGGATGATATTGTCCGGCTGGCCGACGATTTCTGGCGGGTGCAAAAATGAGTCGGGGAATTTCTGAATTTACTTTGAAAATCAGGCTGTTTTGCGTTTCAAGCTGAGACCTTCTGCAACATCCCCCTGCAAGCCAAAAGTACGGGCACTAGCTCTCATCAAACCGGGATAAGACAAATCCCCCCTGCCCCCCTTTAAAAAAGGGGGGTTCAATAAATCTACCATCCCAAGTCCCCCTTTGCTAAAGGGGATTTAATACCGAGTTGCATTCTTTAGACAATTTACTGTAGCCGCAGGCTTCAGCCTGCGTCTGCACAGGTGAGGACACCTGTGCCACCGTTTGACTGCAAACCGGTATGAAAATGATCCTGAAGGTGAGCACGAAGCAGTAATGTAGGGCGGGCACTGTCCGCCGAATTACAGCCA
>JBAQHL010000230.1:0-2948 GCA_049288295.1 Desulfobaccales bacterium | reverse complement strand
ACTCCACTCCATCAAGCATCGGTAGATCTTATCTATATATCAACGGTGATTCATGGTTTTTCAAATCAGAATATGAAAGACTTAATAAAAGAACTCAAACGAATTTCAAAGAAAAATGCTGTATTGGCAATTGTGGAAATAGAAAAGAAGGAAACTTCTTTTGGACCGCCCCTTGCCATAAGGTTTTCTCCAGAAGAACTGAAGGACCTCATTCCTTTTGCTCCCCTAAATACAATACAGGTGGGAGAGCACTTTTACATGCAGACCTTTAAAAACCAGGCGAAGCCAAAAATCTGACAACTGGATGAGTGCAAACTAAAAATATTGCCTCATCGTGAAAATAGGTTTTTCATTCCTGTTGATTTTTGATCCCCTATGAGATAAACCGCCATTTATCTTGTCTCTTAAAAAGTCAAACGGCAAACCTGAAGATTCAACCCAGCCCCTCATCGCCCTGGAAGGGGTGGTGGAGCGCCTGACCTTCGCGGATCCTGAAAGCCATTACGCGGTGGTCCGCCTCAAAGTGAAGGGCCGCCGGGACATTGTCACCGTGGTGGGGCCTCTAGCCGGCACCCGGGAGGGGGAGCAGCTTGAGCTCAAGGGCCACTTTGAGGTGCATCCCAAATGGGGGGAGCAGTTCAAGGTCACCTGGTGGTATGCGGTGCTCCCCTCCACCCTGGCGGGCATAGAGCGCTACCTGGCCTCGGGCCTGGTCAAGGGCATCGGTCCGGAGCTGGCCAAGCGCCTGGTAACCCGCTTCGGGCAGGACACCCTGGAAATCATCGACAACACCCCGGACCGCCTGCAGGAAGTGGCGGGCATCGGCGAGAAGCGCATCCAGCAGATCACCCGGGACTGGCAGGAGCACAAGGGCGCCCGGGAGTTTTTGGTGGCCTTGCAGGGACTGGGCCTGACCCTGGGTTTTGCCACCAAGATTTACAAGCACTACGGGGACCAGGCCCTGGCCGTGGCCACGGCCAACCCTTACCAGTTGGCCCTGGACATCCAGGGGCTGGGGTTCGCCACCGCCGACCGACTGGCGGCCCGCCTCAACCTGGACCCGTTGACCCCGGCCCGCCTGGCCGCGGGACTCCTGCATGTTCTGGAGGCCAAGGCCGGGGATGGCCACGTCTATGTGCCGGAAGAAATGCTGCTCCAGGAAGCCGGCGAGCTTCTCCAGGTAGCCCCCAAGCCCCTGAAAAAAGCCCTGGACGACCTGGCCCGGGAGGGGCGGGTGGTCATTCAGGCACTCCAGACAGGCACAGGGGTTTTCCGCAAGCCCGCCTGGGTGGCGGAAAACGGCATCGCCCGGGACCTGACCCTTCTCAAGACCACCCCGGCCCAAACCGCGCCCCTGCACCTGGAGGACCTGATCAGCCGGGTCCAGGAAGAGCGGCAGCTTACCCTTTCGGAGGAACAGGCCCAGGCGGTGGCTTTGGCCCTGCGGGAAAAACTGGCCATTATCACCGGGGGTCCCGGCACCGGCAAGACCACCATCGTGAGCTGTATTCTGGATCTTTACCGGCAGGTAGGGGCGCGGGTGCTCCTCATGGCCCCCACCGGCCGGGCCGCCAAACGCCTGAGCGAAACCACCGGGGCCGAGGCCACCACCATTCACCGGGCCCTGGAGTTTTCCCCCCAGACCGGAGGCTTCCGGCGCAACGCCTCCGAGCCTCTCCGGGCCGATGCCATCGTGGTGGACGAGATGTCCATGGTGGACACCTACCTCATGTACCATTTTCTCAGGGCTGTGCCGCCGGGGGCCCGGCTGATCATGGTGGGCGACGTGCACCAGCTTCCCGCGGTGGGTCCGGGAAACATCCTCAAGGACATGATGGACTCAGGGGTGGTGGCCGTGGCCCGCCTCACCCAGATTTACCGCCAGGCCAGGGAGAGTCTCATCGTGGTAAACGCCCACCGGGTCAACCAGGGGGACTTTCCGGTGCTGGCCGGTTTTAATGACGACAAGGATTTTGTTTTTGTCCCCCGCAAAGAACCGGAGGCCATCAAGGCCAGTCTCCTCAATCTGGTCTGCCGGGAGCTGCCGGCGCGCTACGGCTTCGACCCGGTGCGGGATCTCCAGGTCATCACCCCCATGCACCGGGGCGCGGTGGGCGTGCAAACCCTGAATCACGAGCTGCAGCAGCGCTTAAACGGCAGGGCTCCCAAATTCACGTTCGGAGCACGGGTTTACCGAAGGGGGGATAAGGTCATGCAGCTCAAGAACAATTATTTCAAGGAGGTGTTCAACGGCGACATCGGCCTGGTGACCGGCCTCAATGCCGCCACCGGGCAACTCCTGGTGGAGTTCGACGGGCGCACGGTCGCCTATGAACCCGGCGAAGGGGAAGAGATCACCCTGGCCTACGCGGTGACGGTGCACAAGGCCCAGGGGAGCGAATTCCCGGCAGTGGTCCTGGTTCTCACCACCCACCACTTTTTGCTCCTGCAGCGCAACCTCCTCTATACGGCGCTCACCCGGGGCCGCCGCCTGGTGGTGCTGGTGGGCAGTCAAAAGGCCTTGGCCATAGCCATCAAAAACGACCAGCCCATCAGGCGGTTTACGGACCTCACTGCTAAGCTGCGGCAGGCCTGTCGATAACAGGTTTCCCTATCCGGAAAAGTTTTGAATTTTAAGTTTTAAGTTTCGGGCCGTAGGGTGCGTCTTATGCACCAATTTTGGCGCGTGGGGCGCCCAACAGATGGCGGGCGGGGACGCCCGCCCTAACTTGACCTTTCATTGTTTGCGGGTGTGCTTAAGGCCCATGAGGAACTGTCTTAAAAGGTTTCGAGTTTATATAGGGTGGGCGGCGACCACCGCTTATTTTGGCGGGCGGTGCCCGCCCGACATTTCCTTAGGGCATGGCAAGCCATGCCCCTACGCTTCCCCTCCCGATCTCTTAGCGCGGTAGGACGGGCTTCCAGCCCGTCCAGGCACAGGTTGAAAA
>JBAQHL010000229.1:0-2961 GCA_049288295.1 Desulfobaccales bacterium | reverse complement strand
TGTTTCCCCTCCTTCTGGCCATCCACTCCCTGTACAGCGACTCAGATCAGCCCACCAAGTTCGGCAAGGGCCTGTTCATCGGCATGGCCTGGGCCGCCGGGGCCGGCTCCATCATCACCTTCCTGGGCGCGGCCCGGGGCGTGGCCGCTGCGGGCATGTACAAACAGTTCACCGGCCTGGACATCGGCTTTTTCGAACTTTCCTGGTACATGCTGCCCATAGGCCTCCTCATGGTCTTCATCATCTGGTTGATTATTATCGTTCTTTTTAAACCGGAACTGCCGGTGATCGCGGGTTTGCGAGAAAAAGCCGGGGCCCTGGCCAAAGAATTGGGGCCCATGAATGTCAAGGAAAAAATCGTCTTGGCCACGGTGGTGGGCATTGTCACCCTGTTCATTTTCAAAGCTTTTCTGCCGGTGAAGTTCTTCACCGACATGGACCGGGCCGGCATCATGCTGGTGGGTACCCTGGCCTTCTTTCTCACCCGCACCCTCACCGTGGAAGATCTGGAAACCATTCCCTGGAACATCATTTTGCTCTTCGGCGGAG
This sequence comes from Desulfobaccales bacterium, assembly GCA_049288295.1. Lineage (GTDB taxonomy): Bacteria > Desulfobacterota > Desulfobaccia > Desulfobaccales > 0-14-0-80-60-11 > JBGSLA01. The sequence goes on along the minus strand of JBAQHL010000229.1, from coordinate 2,412 downwards.
CCATGAGCATCGGCTTTTGCCTGTGGAACACCAAGGCCGCGGAATGGCTGGCCGTGCACTGGCTCACCATGTTTCAGAAAGCCAACTGGCTCACCTTCGTGCTCTCCATCGCCTTCTTTGTCCTGGTCATGACCAACTTCATCATGAACGTGGCGGCCATTGCCATCGCGCTGCCCGTGTCCCTGGTCATCGCCAAGTATTTGGGCGTGGCGCCTCAGGTCATCGTTTTCGCTTCCCTGGTCACCGCGGGCATGCCCTTTAACCTGCTCATCGGCGCGGCGCCCAACGCCATCGCCTATGAGAGCAAGCAATTCACGGCCGGGGAATTTTTTATCTACGGCATGGTTCCCAGCCTCGTATTGATGGCCGTGCTGGCGGTCTTTTGTTACCTCATCTGGCCCTTGATGGGCATGCAGGTGGTGGTGCCGAAAGTGTAGGCTGTAAGCCATAAGCCATAAGCCATAAGCCATAAGCTTTAAGCTATGAGCTAAAAACAGAGAAGAGTTGAAAATCGGCAACCGTTAAGCCAAAAACCAAAAATTGCACGTTTTAAGCCTAAGGCTTAAGGCCTAAAGCTTAAAGCTCAAAAAAGGATTTGGATATGCGCACAAAATCCATACTGTTCCTGAGCGTCGCCGTCTTCCTGCTCGCCTTTGGGATTCTGGCCGCCTCGACTCTGGACGCCGCTTCAACCCCGGCGCCCGGCGACCGCCTGGCCCTGTCCGGCCTTATAAAAACCTCCACGGGTAAGGGCGTCAAAGAGGCGGAGGTGGAGGTTTTGGTGAACGGCAAGCCGTTCCATCCGGGGGAAAAGGACGGTCACGGTAAAATAGAAACCAGCAAGCAGGGCGGTTTTGTGGCCGACCTGGTGCTTCCCCCGGGCACTCTCCCGGGCGCCAAGGTGGAAGTCAAGGCCCACAAGCCCTCCTGGAAGGCCATCCCCCCCACCCCGGTCCAGGTGGTGGAGGCCGGGACCGACGCAGCCGGCAACCGCCTGTTCCAGGGCTCCGGCAACCTCCCCATGGAGCGGGCCGTCACCCCGGCCTTCTGGATCGCCACCCTCATTTTGCTGGGGGTGTATGTCATCATCTCCTTCGAGTGGATGCACCGCACCCTGGCGGCCTTGCTGGGCGCCGCCCTGTTGCTGTTCATCACCTACACCATCGGAGTCTTTGACCCGGGCTACTACATCCTGTCCTTTGAAGAATCCATGGCGGCCATCGACCTGAACGTCATCTTCCTCCTTCTGGGCATGATGATTTTCGTGGGGGTTTTGAAGCGGACGGGCATGTTCCAGTTCCTGGCCTACAAGGCTTACGCCTGGGCCCGGGGCAATGTCTTTATTCTGTCCTTTGTGCTTCAGTTTCTCACCGCGGTGATTTCGGCCTTCCTGGACAACGTCACCACCATGCTCCTGGTCATCCCGGTGACCATCGAGATTGCGGTGACCCTGAAGGTCCATCCCCTGAATTTTCTCATCCCCCAGGCCTTTGCCAGCAACGTGGGGGGCACCGCCACCCTCATCGGCGACCCGCCCAACATCCTCATCGGCTCCTACACCGGCCTGACCTTCGGGGCTTTTGTGGTCAACCTCGCCCTGGTGTGCCTGGTGTGCCTCATCATTTCTTGTTTCTATTACCTGTGGTGGCACAAGAAGGATTATGCCAAGGCGGAGGTGGGAGACGTGGAACGCACCATCGCCTTCCTGCGGGAGGAATATAAGATCACCAACAAGAAACTGATGATCCAGGGCCTCATCCTCCTGGGCTTCACCATCTTTCTCTTTGCGGTGCACGGCTTCCTGCACATGCAGGTGTCGGTGGCGGCCCTCATCGGCTCCCTGTTGCTCCTGGCCATCTCCAGGGTGGACATCGTGGAGATGCTGGAGCACGAAGTGGAGTGGCCCTCCCTCATGTTCTTCATCGGCCTCTTCATGGTCATCGCCGGGGCCGAGGCCACCGGCCTCATCCAGCAGATCGCCAACGCGGTGCTCTATTTCTCCCAGGGGAAGATGTGGCTGGCCATTGTGCTCATCCTCTGGGTGTCGGCCATTGCCTCGGCCTTTATTGACAACATCCCCTTCACCGCCACCATGCTGCCCATTGTGCTCTTCATGAGCGAGAGCTTTGGGCTGCCCAAGGACAACGTGCTGTGGTGGTCCCTGGCCCTGGGAGCGTGTCTGGGCGGCAACGGCACCATGATCGGGGCTTCGGCCAACGTGGTCACCGTGGGCCTGGCGGAGAAGGCGGGCTACCACATCGGCTTCGTAGATTACATGAAGCGCTGCTGGCTGCCCATGATGATCACCGTCACCATCAGCATGTTTTACCTGCTCCTGTTTTATTAGGGGCAGGGGATAAAATCCCCCTCCCTTGATGGGTGGGGGCAGGGGAAGGGTGATAAGCGCCACCC
>JBAQHL010000228.1:0-1737 GCA_049288295.1 Desulfobaccales bacterium | reverse complement strand
CATCGGGAGATAGCAGACGAAAAAGGCATATCACAGCAGTCCTATGCCCTGCTCCCCAAAATCAGCGAAGTTGATCATCTTTTGAGAAGAGAAGCGTCTGCACGCCAAATCATACGGGAAGTGCACCCCGAGGTGTGTTTCTGGGGGTTGGCCGGTAATCGGCCCATGCAAGTCAACAAAAAAGAGTCGGCAGGATTCGCAGAGCGACGGAAGGCCCTAATAGCGGCTTATCCCCTGTGTGAACAGATTATTGCTGAAGGGATTCATTGGATTAAAGGTAAGGGGGCCTACCCGGACGACCTTCTGGACGCCCTGGCCGCGGCAGTGACCGGCTTGTTGGGCGGAAAAAAGCTGGAAACCCTGCCCGAAACTCCCGAACGCGATTCCCACGGCCTGCCTATGGAGATGGTTTATTTTGTCCCTGGTTCATGAGCCGCAGTGCTCTCACGCCAAGACGCCAAGGCGCCAAGATTAGAATATGGTGGGCGGCGCCCCCCAACCCATATTCCATTTAGGGAGTTTTTCCTTTCCCCAACCTTTGCTGCACCGCTTTCATGAGCAACGGCCAGGATATGGTGGCGTCGCAGAGCACTTCGGCGTAGCGGCCACCGTCCTCCGGGGCCATGAACTTCCCCCAGGAAATGCCTTCCCGGTAGGTGGAGCCGCTCAGGCCCCCCCAATGGACCGGCTCGGGACAGAGACGCACCCCGTATTGGTACTTCACCTCCGGGATATCAAGCCCCAAGCGGCCTTGCAGAAGCTCCAGGTAGGGGGCCACTTGCTGGGCCCAGTTCCGGGGCACCCCGCCCCCCACGGTGAAAATCCCTAATTTTTTGGCCTGCAGCACTTTACGGGCATAGCTTCCCAGGTCCAAAAACGGGTTGAATTTAAGGGACAGGGAAGTGAGGGCCTGGGGCAACTGTCCGCCGGCCTCGGTGGCTTGGCGCACCATGTAAACGGCCAAATCCAGACCCAATTCCGAATCGGTGAAGGCCGGGATAAAGACCGGCACCTCTTTGAGGAAGGCATTGCGCAGGAGGCCGGGTTGGTCGGTCTGGGCCGCCAGGTGCCGCCCCAACTCCCGGCACAGACTGGCCGAAGCCCAGACCTCCTCATGGTCCAGCTTCTCCAGGACTTCCCGCACCACTTCCTCGGCGTAATCTAAATTAGCCTCCATCTCCAGGGTGTCGTAAATGCGGTTGTAGCCCTGGAGATAAAGCTCCCGGTCGGAGCGGTGTGGCGGGTATTTGTAATGGGCCCGGCCCAGGTTCTCCACAAAACCGTGAGCCACCAGGGCCCCGGTGGTAATGACCACGTTGAGCCAACCCCGGTCGATCATGTCGCAGAGGAGGAGACCCATCTTGGCCACACTCATGGCCCCGGAAAAGGTGCCGATGATGGTGACCTCCGGGTCCTGGACCATGGCCGCCAACACCTCGGCCGCCTCCCCCAGGCTCCGGCCCCCAAACGCGGTTTTGCCCATGGCCCGGAGGAGCTCGTCAAAGTCTTCTATGGTGTTGAGGTCCAGGGCCTCCAGGGGCTCTAGACCGTCCTGGGCCCCGTCGTGATAATCCTCAAGTTTTCTTCGCATAGTTTGCCCTTGGATAGATTTGAGGGAGGGGGCTGAGGGCCACAGGGCCTTACCCCCTCCCCCAAGCCCCCTCCCCCAATCCCTTAAGGGTCTCTAAGGCTGTCAAGTTGGGCCCTCGGCCCCCCTTGACAGCCTACCTCTGCGGG
>JBAQHL010000227.1:0-1896 GCA_049288295.1 Desulfobaccales bacterium | reverse complement strand
AAAAATATATATTGAAACAGCCTGGTGGGACTGCCTTCCCCACATCGCACCTTGCTTGCTGGAAGGGTATTTCAAGGCGGGCCGGCAGCAGGTTTTCCGGTCTTCAGGCTGTCACTGTAAAAATAATAAGTACCTGTGCGAGGGTGTCAAGAGGGAACTGGGGGACTAAAAAAACCTCACAAATCCATCCTGGTTCTCATTCTGGAGCATGGATAATCTATTTCACGCTCCAGGCAATACGTGGCCAGGAAATGTAGGGCGGGCACTGCCCGCCGACAAAAATGGTGCTCGGTACCAACCCTTCACAACCTGCATCACTTACCCGCCGCAATCTCCTCCAGGCTGCGGCCGGTCAGGGCTGAATCGGCCTCCTCCTTAACCAGGTCGCGCTCAGGGTCGGCGTCGTCGTCAGCGGCCTTCACCAAAAGCCAGGCCTCGTCCGGCTCCTTTTTGAAACGGGTCAGGGCATAGCCGCCCCGAAGTTTTTTCCCCTCCAGCCAGACCTTCAGGTGACCGTGGGGCACGGCCTCCTCTATGGGGACGGCTTGACCCTTTTTTTCGGTGATGTTGCGGTAGGTTCCGAAATCCCAGACCATCACCGCCCCGGCCCCGTATTCCCCTTCCGGGATGACCCCTTCGAAATCCGCATATTCCAGGGGATGGTCTTCGGTGGGCACGGCCAGGCGCTTGTCCTGTGGGTTCAGGGAGGGTCCCTTGGGCACGGCCCAGGATTTCAAGACACCCCCCACTTCCAGGCGAAAGTCATAGTGCAGGGTACGGGCCGAGTGCTTCTGGACCACAAATATCGGGGTAGCCGAAGCCTCCCGGCCGCCGCCGGCGGGCTCCGGGGTCTTGCTGAACTGGCGTTTTTCCTGGTAGGTCTTGAGGGAATCCTTGGGTTTCATGGCGGGCCTCCGCAATTATGGAGAAGAGTTCAAGCTGTAGGGCGAGAAAGCGCAGCGCATCCCGCCTGTCGATTTTTTTTCATTCCAGAACCCTGGCAAAACAGGATTATCAGGGCGTCCCTTGACTACCCCAAAGGCAGGCAGGGGCGCCCTCTCCAACCTTCTTCTCCTTTTCCCCTGATCACACCTGAGAACGGTAGGACGGGCTTCCAGCCCGTCCAGGCACGGGCAAGAAGCCCGTGCTACCATCGACCGGATAAAAAAATGACAAAAAAACTCACCTCATAAAGAAAAAACCAAAGGGATATTGACAAGCCAAAAAATAAATGTATTTTATATAAGATTTGATACAGAAAGGGGGCTGATCGCCATGCACTGTGAAAGCATCAAACAGGGTGTTGACTGCACGTTTATGACCAAGAAAGGCTGTTCGTTCAACGGCGGCAAATGCCGTCCCGTAGTGGAGTCCTGCGAAGGCTGCGACCGTATCCTGGATTCCAATGGAGACCGTTACTGCAACGCCTTTCCCGATCCGTCGGTTAAGTGGCGCCGGGGGGTTTGTAATCTGGCCACCCATCAAAAAGGCAACGGCAATGGGGCTAAGCCGGAACAAAAAATTAATCCCCTCAAAGCCTCCAAACGGGCCGCACGTCGCTAATCTCAGTTTTGAACGGGCAGCGCGGCCGCCGGTAACCAGCGGCCGGCCGCGCTCAGTTTCATTTCTCCCCTACTTCCCCAGTTTATCTAAGGCTGCCTGAATCCGCTTTACCCCAGTGGAAATACGCTCCCGGGAGGTGGCAAAGGAGAACCGGATACACCGGTCCTCGCCGAATTCCGCGCCCGGCACTGCGGCCACCTGGGCTTCCTCCAGGAAATATTCCGCCAGCGCCTGGGAGTGGCTCTGCCCCGGCCTGGGGCTCAGACGGTCAAAATAGGCGGAAAAATTCGGAAAAATGTAAAAAGCCCCGCCCGGCTTGGGGGTGGTAACCCC
>JBAQHL010000226.1:0-1844 GCA_049288295.1 Desulfobaccales bacterium | reverse complement strand
CCCCTGCACCGCGGGGTCCTGGTGGACGGCGGCCTGGCGGATGGGCGCTACCGGGAGAACGCCACACCGGCCCTGCTGGATATGGGGGTCACAGGCAGCCTCTGGGGGACGGAGAAAGGCGGCCAGTGGTACGGAGTCCTGGCGGTGGCGGGGTCCGGGGATGCCACTTTCATGCTCAAGGGCATGCCGGTGATGCGGGTGTCGTCCCAGGCCAGCCAGGTTATCACCCTGAGGAACAATGCCAATACGGGAAATATCGGCTATGGCTTTACTGCCGATGAGTTGGCGGGCGGCAAGATCCTCTTGCTCACCGGGGTCTCCCGAGGATTGATGCGGGAGATTGCCGCCAACAACAGCGACAACGGCGCCGGGGGAACCATCACCTATGGAGGTAGCGCGCTGAGCCTGGCCCAGGGAGACTGGTTTTTCGTGCTCCCCGGGACCAATTTCCGTTTCCTGGGGATGATCCTGAATGACGCCGGCAGCAATGTGGCTCCCTTTACCCAGGAGGGGAACGTTTCCTTTTATGGCGCCCCCCGGGACCTGGCTCAAGGGGCCCTCAACGGTTTTACGGCTGTGGATCTGGGACTGGCCGCCCCGCCCACGGCCCGGCGACTCCTGGGCTATGTCGCGGCAACTGATGGCTCCGAGGTCAAACTGGCCGTGTCCTATGACGGCAGCACCACGGCCCTGCTTGTGCATGGCGCCGCGCCGGCGGCGCCCTTTCATGGGGTGCGGGGGGCTGTGGCCTTCAGTTGTTTAAGGCCATGGAGCCACAAGCTCCATCTGGACAACAACAACACACCGGGCCAGGTCGTGCGGATCATGGGCTGGGAGGAGTGAGGATCACCCTGGGAAAACACTGGACAGGGCGCGTCTCACGGTCCAATTTTTTGGTGCGCAGAACGCACCCTGCGAGGCTTATTGATAATTATTAACCAGTTAACCGAACACTGAAAACCGAAAACGGTAAAAAACCATGAATGTTCCTTTTTTTCCGTTGGCTCTGTCGCTGGTCTTCCTGGTGGGTCTGGTCATTGGGGTCTATGGCGTGTTTTTGTGGAGCAAGCTTTCCCGTATGGAAGGCAAGATGGACTCATTGCGGACCAACTGCGAGCAGCACCATAAGGAAAATGACCACCGCTTTCTCCACCGGTCGGAGCACGAAGTGGAGCACCATGGTCTCTGGGAGGCCCTGCACCACCATGACCATGACTTTCAGGGGCGGGTGCGACGTTAGCCGGTCAGGCTGAATCCTGGTCAGGGAGAGACACGCCATGGGCAAGTGCCCGTTTTGCGGCTCAAATATCGTATTGGCGAACCGGTTTGAATTTTCCTGCCCGGTGTGCCGCCAACTGGTGGGGGTGCTGTCCGACGGCCCTTCCTTAAAGCTAGTCCGGGCCGCGCCTGACTCCCGCAAGACCCGGTATGCCCCCCTTCTTCGGGCTCACTGATACCAATTTGCGGTCATAGAGGTTTTAATAGGTAGCCGCGAGGCTAAGCCTGTGTTTGGGCACGGCAAGCCGTGCCACAATTATGTGCCGATCCTGCACTTTGGTATGAGGTTTCAAGAATCCCGGCGGTTTTTCCCCTGGAGGCGGCTTAGCCAACCGCTTAATCCCGGGGAGGGGCGGCTTCTTTGGCGACGACTGACCCCGGTGGCTTCCGGTTCGGCGTAATAGGAAGAGTAATATTTGTAATGGCGGTAGTAGTAGCTATCCCGATGAAGAGGCACATCATTTAGCACTACGCCGAGTATCCTGGCGTGAAGTTCCCCGAGATGATTGACGGCATCGAGGGCGGCCTTCCGGGGAACATGCTCCGCCTTGATGACCATGAGCACC
>JBAQHL010000225.1:0-8783 GCA_049288295.1 Desulfobaccales bacterium | reverse complement strand
TAAAACAGGCCGGAGGCCTCGTTCATGGAGAATTCCTTGTAGGCCAGGTACAGGCAGGCAAAACAGGCTGGAGGCACCTCGTCGGTTTCAGTGGCGGGCAGGCTCAAGCTGCCGGTGCGGAACTCCTCCAGGCTCAGCATAATTCTTATTTAATACCTTCCATGTCCTCAGACAAGGCTTTGGTCTTTTTGTTCCACTTGATGTTAATTCTCACCTCGGACAAAGGGTCCACCAGGGAGTAATCCCAAAACCCATTGGCTTTTAGGATCTCATAATAAAGCGGTCTGAAAAATCTGTCATTGTGGCGAAACTTCGGATCATAGGGAAGCTCGACATAAAATACCGGGTAGGTTTGGTTATGCAGCTCGACTTTCTTGATCACAACCTCATGTTTTTGGAACACCTTTTTCACCGGGTGACTCCATGTATTTATATCATTAATAACTTTGACGTCGTCTGCGGCCGCGTTCGGAGTTGGCATAATTCCACCGAAAAATAATAGAAAACTGCAGACTATCCAGATATGAATTAACAGAAATGGCATTGACGCCTGCCATTGTCTTTGCATAGGGCTCCTTCACCCCTTTCGGCGGCATTCCCACATTTTTTACAGCTTTCCGTTTCTCATGCGACAATTGACACCGCTCGCAAGTCCCGTAGGGGCGCAATTGATTGCGCCCTTAAGGGCTTGATAAATCAAGCCCCTACCATGGGCTGGGAGGGGGTGGGGGAAGACAGCCAGGAATTACCCGCCCCTATGTCCCTTCCCTCCCCAAAAATTATTCTTTTACAGAGCAAAAAGCATAACCGGAAACAGAAACCCTATCAGGGAGTAGTTTCACCGATGGCGGCAATCACCCATTTTTGGCCTTCAAGCCGCCAGGTGACAAAGGTTTTCCCGGATTCACTGTCCGGGGCCACGAAAGTGTCGGCCCCGCGCTTTTTCCAGGGTTTGTTTTCCATGAAATTAAGCCGGAAGGTGTAGCCGTTGGGCTCGGCCAGGAAAAAATCATGCCAGCCGCGCTTTTTCCCAAAATCGCTGAGCATCTGCTTGGGGGTCACCACTGCGGTCTTTAGGGCCTTGCCGGTGCCGATTTCGTAGGGCTGATATTTCCAGGGCGTCATCTGAGAAAAGCTGGCCAGAATGCCGCTGACATTTTTGCTTTTCATGGCCTGCACAAAAGATTGCATGGCGGCGTTGACATCCTGGGCCAGGGCCTCATTGCCCCACAGGCAGATCAGCAGACCCAGCATAACCACGGAAGGCCAGATCACCCGGTTTTTTCTTGCACGAGAAAGTTCACCCCTCATGGCCACTTTCCTCCTTACCTGTATCCCTACCAAAGCCTGCCCCCTTATTCAAGTTGACTTTTTCAAAGTTCTCTCGGTTTCTTTCTCTTTAATATTAAGGTAATATTTTTTCAAGGAGCGCATCATGACCCAGCGACAGTCGGCCGTGGCCGGCAAAATCACCCGGGCTGTGCAGCAGGCGGCCAGGGCCGAAAAGGTGGACCCGGAAGTCCTGAGACAATCCCTGGCCGAGGGTACGGTGGTGGTCCCGGCCAACAAGCGCCACCAGGGGCTTAAGCCCATCGCCATCGGCAAGGGCGTCAAGGTGAAGGTCAACGCCAATATCGGCACCTCGCCTCACGCCATCAGCCTGGAAAAGGAACTGGCCAAGCAGGCTGCGGCCCTGGAATACGGCGCCGACACCATCATGGACCTTTCCACCGGCGGCCCCCTGGACCTCATCCGCGCCACCCTGCTGGGCGACTGCCCGGCGCCCTTCGGCACCGTGCCCATCTACCAGGTGATGGTGGAGGCCAAAACCCTGGAAGAGGTCAAGGCCGATTGGTTCCTGGACATCGTGGAGCACCACGCCAAGCAGGGGGTTGATTTTGTCACGGTGCACTGCGGCGTCAGCCGCGCCGCCATTCCTCTCCTGAAAAAGCGGGTCACCGGGGTGGTCTCCCGGGGAGGCTCTTTCACCGTGGCCTGGATGCGCCGTCATGGCCGGGAGAACCCCTTGCTGGAACAGTATGACCGGCTCCTCAAAATCGCCCGGGACTATGAAGTCACCCTGTCCCTGGGAGACGGCCTCAGGCCCGGTAGCCTGGCCGACGCCACCGACAAGGCCCAGCTTCATGAATTGAAGCTCCTGGGCGAACTCACCAAACGGGCCTGGAACGCCGGCGTCCAGGTCATGGTGGAGGGTCCGGGGCACCTGCCCTTGCACGCCATCAAGAAAAACATGCAGCTGCAGCAAAAATACTGCGCCAACGCCCCCTTTTACGTCCTGGGCCCCCTGGTCACCGACGTGGCCGCGGGGTACGACCACATTGCCGGGGCCATCGGCGGAGCCCTGGCCGCCACCCTGGGGGCCAGCTTCCTGTGCTATGTCACCCCGGCCGAACACCTCAAACTCCCGGAAGTGGAAGACGTGGTGGAGGGGGTGGTGGCCTCCAGGATTGCGGCCCACGCCGCGGACCTCGCCCGGGGCCTCCCCGGGGCCGCCGACTGGGACCTGGCCATGTCCAAGGCCCGCCGGTCCCTGGATTGGAAAAAGCAAATCGAGCTTTCCATCAATCCCGACAAGGCCCGGCATTACCGGGAACTTTCCCAGGCCAAGGAAGACCAGTGCACCATGTGCGGCAGATTTTGCGCCATGAAGGTCTTTGACGAGATGTTTGATTGAGGGTTGCGGGGGAGGAGGCCAGGGAGCTGCGCCCCTTTTCCCTTTCCAACCCCATAGCGCGGTAGGACGGGCTTCCAGCCCGTCCAGGCACGGGCAGGATGCCCGTGCTACCGGTTAACTGAAGCGGGAGCACAGGCGTCCCGCCTAGTTAACACAGGCAAGATGCCTGTGGTCCTGCTTTAAGATCGCATGTGCCTGGAATTTCTTAATTCTCTATTAAGTTCAACCTTCGCCTGGGCGGGATTGGCCCTTTTTGTCCTTATCGGCGCCACCCTGGCGGTCCGATACCTTTTTACCCCCTCCAAAAACGAAGCCGCCGACCAATCAGGCCGGGGCTTCACCTGCCCCTGTTACGCGCCGCCAGTAATTCCGACGGAAGAAAAGCAAGAGAAAACCGTCTGATACGGGAGTCTTCACTTCAACAAGGAATACAAAAATGTTTTTCCCAGAGGTCTCGACTTGTCATGAGATTGCGGATGGGCCCAAGGCTCGCGGACCCCTGCCCAACCACTAAAATTTATCAGGAGCACAGGCTCCAGCCTGTCCGGACACGGGCAGGATGCCCGTGCTACCTTTCCTTTGGACTGGGAGGAGGTTGGGGGGCAAAAGTCTTAGGCCCATGGCCCTGCTCGAAAAACTTCACCACCTTATACCATTTTCATAATGACCTGCATCAAACCTGTAGGGGCGGACCCGTGTGTCCGCCCGTCAACGTTGGGCCGATACATCGGGTCGGCCCCTACGAATGTTTTATCTCATAGAGAAAATGGTATTACCCCTGTCCCAAAATCTCCCGGATTTTGTGGCGGGCTTCCGGCCCCACGGAGGTGAAGCGCACCGTGGCCTGCTGGAGGCTGTCGGGGGCGGGCATGAGGGCCGTGACCTTGCCGTAAATCCGGCCGGGGAAATTTTTCCCCTCGTGGTCCAGGAGATGCAGGCGCACGTCCTCCCATTCGGCCAACTCCCCGGTGAAGAGGACCGTGGCGCTGGTTTCGGAGAGGTGGGTGAGCCAGGCCGAGGTGAGGGTGGAAACCACCACCTTGTCCCGGATGCGGTCCAGGTTCACGGGCAGCTTTTCAGTGAGCTGAGCCAATGCTTCCTGGCGTTTGGTCAGCTTCAGGTCATAAGGCGGACCCAGACCCAGGACTTCGTGCAGGGTGACGGTGCCGGGAATGCCCTTCATGCGCGCTTTTAAAACCTCTCCTGTTTCCACCAGACCCCGCACATGAAGGTAGGTGTCCTCGCTGATGAGCACCTGGCCGGCGCCGGCCATGGCCTCGATACGGCTGGTAAAATTGACCGGCGACCCCACCACGCTGTATTTGGTCCTGAGCTCCGAGCCGATATTGCCCACCACCACCGCTCCCGAACTCACCCCGATGCCCATCTCCAGGTGAGGCAGTCCCTCCAGGGCGTTATTAACATTGACCTCCTCCATGGCCACCTGCATGGCCAGGGCGCAGGCCACGGCCTGGGCTGGATGGTCGGCCATGGTTTCCGGCGCGCCGAAAAAGGCCAGAATGCCGTCCCCCTGGATTTCGTCGATAACGGCCCGGTATTCCACCAGAATGGCGATCATTTTCTCCAGGTAGCGGTTGAGCAGGGAGATGATGCCCTCCGGCGTCATTTCCGAGCTCAAGGCCGTAAAACCCCTGAGATCGCTCATCAGGATGGTGACCTCCCGGGTTTCGCCCCCCAGGGCCAGGGCCCCCTCTGATTCCAGGAGGCGCTGCACCACTTCCTTGGTGACATAGCGCCCGAAGGTGTCCCGGATGAAGTCCCGCTTTTCCATATATTCCGTCAATTGTTGGCCCAGCTCATTAAAGGAGTGGGCCAAACCCACCACTTCCCGTGCCCCTCTTTCCGGCACGGCCACGGCAAAGTTCCCTTCCCCGATTTCCTTGACGCCTTTTTGGAGGGTGAGCAAGGGGCGGGCAATGGTGCCGGCAAAAAAGAGCCCGAAAAGGAGACCGATAAGAGCTACCGCCAACCCGCCGATAAGGCCCGCAACTTTGCCATTCCAGTCCATCTCATCAGCAAATTGTTCGATGGCCTGATTGGCCTGGATTTTTATCTTATCCGCGGAGTTTTTGATTTGCTGGTGGGCCGGCCGGAAATATTGGTCAATGTTGACCGCGGCGGCCACGATGAAAGGGGTTTTCGGCACTCGCACCAGGGCCATGAATTTTTGACGCTTCTCGTTATTTTTGTCCAAAAAGGAGTAATAACCTGTAACTTGCGTTTGGCTGAAGGAGCTCTCCACCAGCTTCCACATCTCGGGAAACTGTTCTTTCCAGGCAGCGAAGTTTTTGCCCTCCACCGCGGGATTGGGGTGCAGGACCGCCACCCCCTTAATATCCAACAGATCTGTATAACCCGCCACCCCATCCGGGGTCGTAATGTCCTGCACCGCAATGCGGCGCAGATTCAGGTCCCGGCGCATTGCCTCGTAATTGAAGGTTTTTTTTGAGCCCAGCAGATACGTCAATTCCCTGGCGATGGCCTCGGCAAAATCCTCCACCGCATATTCCCCATATTTCTTCAAAACACTCTCGGAAATCTGGAGATTGGCCGCGGTGAGTTTGTGCACACCGTTTTCCGCGAAAGCCAGATTTTGTTCGAGCAGCTTGTCACCGACCCAGTCGGCTCCCGCCAGCATACCCAGGGTGAGCACGATGATCAGCGTCAGATAAGACAATACCAGGGAAGTGCGAATGCTCATGGGGCCTCCGCTCGGGTTTTGAGAAAAACTGGCTGATTTTAGCACAGAAAGGTGGAGGGGCTGGTCCCAAAAACCCAGTCCTGGTCGATAATCTCACTGGTGAAAACGCTTTTGGAGATTTTTCGAAAAAGTGGGATCACTGATTGCTGGCTCTAAGGGATCTATGCCTCTAAAATTTCCCAAAACTTGGAGAAGGACTGATCGTCCAGGGTATAGGCATGAAAGATGGTCTTGCCTTTCCCCGGGGCCAACTCGGCGCGGGGCTTCCAGAAGCGCAGGTGGATGGCGGGCACCAGAGGCGGGGCACCCGGAGTCTGGTTATTGGCCTCCACCCACACTTCCCGTTCTTCGATGACCTTCCAGACGGTGCCGTGGGTTTTGTTCCTGACCCGCTGGCCTACCCGGGGGAGCCCCAGTTGCTCCCGAAGGGTTTTAAAGCGGTAGATGGCAAGATCGTCTTTCTCCAGGGCCCGCTCGCCATAGACGGAAATGGCGATGGCCCCGATGGGGGAGGTGACCAGGACGGAAAGCACCGCCAAAGCCAGGATGATTTCGCCGCCAGGCACGCTGGCCTCCAGGGGGATGGCCCCCACCGCAGCCTGGACCGTAGCCTTGGGGATGTAAGCCACCACGCAAAAGACTTTTTCCCGGACATTAAGGCCGGCGCCGGAAACCGAGAGGTAAGACCCCACGGCCCGGGCGGCCAGGCCCGCAGCCATGATGACCAGGCCCACCAGACCAGCCCCCAAAGCCACCTTGGGGTTGACCTGGGCGCCTATGAGCACAAACAGCAGAAGCTCGGCAAAGACCCAGATGCGCTGGAGTTTTTGGGAGATAATCTGGGCCAGCCCCTCTTCTTTTTCCAGGATGACCAGGCCCATGGCGATAACCCCGAGGAGGCTGGCGATGGGGATGAAGGGACGGGCCAGATCGCCGATCCAGGTGAGGACAATGGCCATCCCCAGAACAATGATGGTGCGCCGGGGGCTGATAAAATCATAACTATGGAAAATGACATAAAGGAGGTAGCCCGCGGCCAGGCCCAGGATAATGCCCAGCAGCGCCGCGATGGGAATGCCCGCCAGCCGCCAGAGCAGGCTCTCCTGAGAGGCCTTGAACATGCCGAGAAACTGGGTAAAGATGACTATGGTAAAAACGTTGTCCAGGGCCGACCCGGCCAACATAAAGGTGGGGATGCCTTTTTTGGCTCCCTTGCCCCGCTCCATGAAGGAGATCATCATGGGGATCACCACGGCAGGCGAGACCGCGCCCAGGATGGCCCCCAGCATGGCGGACTCCAGCCAGGGAAACCCGAGAAGGTGTCTGGCGGCCAGGGTGACCGCGGCAATTTCAAAGGAGGCCGGCACAAAGCCCATGAGGAGGGCAGGGCGGGCGGTGCGGTTCAGGGTGTCCCGGCGCAGGGTGAAGCCGGCCCGGAGGAGGATGACGATGAGGGCGATGCGGCGAAAATCGGCGGAGACCGCCATCAGTTCCGGTTGGAGAAGGTTCAGGGCATAGGGCCCCACCGCGATTCCAACCAGGAGCATGCCCACCAGGCCAGGAAGCTTGATACGGCGGAAAAGGTAATCCGCGCCCAGACCCAACACGATAATAACGGCCAGGCTGATGGCCACGAGCGTCTCCTTGGGGCCGGCAGTAAACTTATATGTCCAATACTAAGTTGCCGTCAAAAGGGTAATTTTTCTGTAGCTCGGCTTGCCGTGCCCAAGCACAGGCTAACTTGCGGCTACATTGTAGTAGCCCGGATAATTTACCAGGAGGCAAAGAACCTGGTGGCACAGGCTTTCCAGACTGTAGCAAAAAACACTCTGCTTATTGCCGTTTTCATTTTAACAAGACATTTCAATTGGTTGTCATGTTTTTGGAAAAGTTCATGCATAAAGTGGGGTAGCTCTATGACCGAAACTTGGCAAAAGTGGAACGGGTTGCTCCTCTGGTATAAAAAAAGCTCCTGACTGCTTGGCGCACAATCAGGAGCCATCAGCGTTTCCGCAGTTCGGGCGGCCCTGTTGCCGCCCCGGCGAGCCCCATCGCCCATTTATCCCCTTATATATTGGCAGGTCTCAAGTTGTCAAGGTTGAAGGCATCAGGGCAACCCGTCGTGAGCTGGGGGATAGTTATAAGTCAAAAAGAGTTTGGTATCTGTGGTTTTCATCCCATGTCTGGATATGCTGCCAACTCACCCTTGATTTATGGGGAGAAAGAGAAGCCAAAGAGCTTTTCCAGGCAATTCTTGTGGGGACCGGGGCTCATGCGCGACAGCTAAGCAGCCCGGTGGAGCGGACCTCCCGCCCGGCTTTTGCTTTCGTCAAGCCAGCCTGTTTTAATCCTGTGCATTTGCAACCTGAGACCTCTGCGAAGACCCCTCATTCTTCAACCTTAACCTTCTTGATAACCCCATATTTTGATAACCAATAGAGTGTAGAGCAGGCGCCCTCGCCTGCAACATACAGCCAGGGCGGCTACTCTACAGGTCTTTACCAGAGGTCTCGCCTTATAAATTTATCGCCATATATTCCCTGGAAGACGGATTCTTCTCCCCGGTAATCCTCTTGACAAGCAGACAAAAGATTTTATACTTTAATTTTGCGTCATTGGGGGATCGTCCAACGGCAGGACTGCAGACTCTGGATCTGCCTATCTAGGTTCGAATCCTAGTCCCCCAGCCAAGAGATACTCCCCGGTAGCTCAGCAGGTAGAGCGGGTGGCTGTTAACCACTTGGTCGGCGGTTCGAGTCCGTCCCGGGGAGCCAGGAAAAAATAACCCCCTGAATTTTAAGGGGGTTTTTATTTTTAGTCCTGGTTTTTGAAAGTATGAAAGGTTATTCTGTTAATTGCAAAGCCTCTTGGGCTTCCCGGGGCAATTGGATAAGAATGAAATAAGCTTGAGGATAAAGATAGTCTTCACCTGATTCGTCAATCACCCTGATATATCCTTCCTTTTCGGCCTCCTCGTCGGTGAGGGCCTGATAAATCTTGCGTTTTTCCAGATCTTCGCAGTCCTTATTCTCAATGCAAAGGGCGAAACTATAAGTCTCTTTTGGTTTAGCCATGATCTTAGTCCAGGAACCTCTTGATTTTCATCTTCTTTTTACCGATACCATGGGCTTCATACCAGTGTACTTCAGCTTTACGGATATGCCCGCTTGGCAGCCTCACCTTCGCCAAGCCTTTAAGTTTTCGCCAGCGGCCGCGACCGAACTGCTTTTGCAGGCGCATGACATCACGGATGCTGCCCCCGACGGCGATCGTTTCGACTTCCTCGATTTCTCCAATAATCTCAAAATACATTACAAATTTCACCCAGAGATTCAGTTTCTCCCAGCCATTATACCTTAATAGACC
>JBAQHL010000224.1:0-1761 GCA_049288295.1 Desulfobaccales bacterium | reverse complement strand
TGGGTTCTGGGTTTCGGGTTTTCTGTTTGCTGTTGCCGGTGTTTTTCCCTGGCTCGTTCCCAGCTCAGAGCTCACCGCTCACTGTGCCTCCCTCCCCCCACCTCTTGCAGAGGTCGTGCTCCAGGCCGAGATGGTCCAGGATGCGGCCCACGAAATTCCGGGCCAGGTCCGTGAGGTTCTCAGGCCGCTGGTAAAAGCCCGGCATAGCCGGGAAGATGGTGGCCCCGGCTTCGGCCGCGGCCAGCATATTGCGCAAATGGATGAGGCTCAGGGGGGTCTCCCGCACCACCAGGATGAGGGGCCGCTTCTCTTTTAACATCACCTCCGCAGCCCGATGGACCAGATTGCGGGACTGCCCCTGGGCGATGGCCCCGAGAGTGCCCATGGTGCAGGGGATGACCACCATGCCCCGGGCCTTAAAAGAGCCGCTGGCCATGGGCGCGGCAAAGTTTTTACTGCTGTGGACGATGGTGTGGGGTCCCACAATTTCAGCCAGGGACAGCCCCAATTCCAGGCGCAGGACCTGCTCCCCGGCGTCGGAGGCCACGGCGTGCACCTCAATATTCGGGCAGGTGTTGAGAAAAGCAAAGAGCTCCCGGACGTAGAGCATGCCGCTGGCCCCGGTGACGGCCACCACGAGCCGGTTTTTGCATCTGGACCTGGAAGTGCTGCTCATGGCAACCCCAATTTCGGCCACAGTTCATCCACCTTTTTCTTGATTTCCGGGTCCATTTCAATGATGTCCGGCCAATCCCGGGTGAAGCCCTCCTCCGGCCATTTGCGGGTGCAGTCCACCCCCATCTTGCTGCCATAATGGGGCAAAGGCGAGGCGTGATCCAGGGCATCCACCGGCCCGTCCGCAAAAACCACATCCCGGCGGGGATCGACATTGTTCCCCAGGCGCCAGAGCACCTGGCCCAGATCCTGGACGTCCACCTCCCTATCAAAAATCAGGATCATTTTGGTGAACATCATCTGCCCCAAACCCCAGAGCGCGTGCATGACCTTGCGGGCGTGGCCCGGGTAGCGCTTGTCGATGGAGATAAAGGCCAGGTTGTGAAACACCCCTTCCATGGGCAGGTTCAGGTCCACGATCTCCGGGAGCGTCTTCTGGATCAGGGGCAGGAAAATGCGCTCCGTGGCCTTGGCCATGAAGCAGTCCTCCATGGGGGGCTGCCCCACGATGGTGGACGGATAGAGGGCCTGGCGCCTTCTCGTCATGGTGGTAATGTGAAACACCGGGTAGTTGTCCGGAAGGGAATAATAGCCGGTGTGGTCCCCAAAAGGCCCTTCCACCCGCCTTTCCCCCGGTTCAACAAAGCCCTCCAGGACAATCTGGGAACTGGCCGGCACCATGAGGGGGACGCTGACGCAGTTGACCATATCCACCGGTTCTTGTCGGAGGAAACCCGCAAAAATCATTTCGTCCAGGTCTTCGGGCAGGGGGGCCGTGGCGGCATAGATGGTGGCCGGGTCGGCACCGATGGCCACCGCCACGGGCAGGCGCTCACCCCGACGCTCCGCCACCCGGTAATGGTGAGCCCCGCCTTTGTGCCGGTGCCAATGCATGCCGGTGGTCTGTTTGTCGAAAACCTGGAGGCGGTACATGCCCACATTGCGCTTGCCGGTTTCGGGGTGGTGGGTGAAAACCAGGGGCAGAGTAATAAAGGGGCCGCCATCCAGGGGCCAGCAGGTGAGGACGGGGATTTTGCTGAGATCAACCTCGTCTTCCCTCAAGACAACTTCCTGGCAAGGGGCCCG
>JBAQHL010000223.1:0-1883 GCA_049288295.1 Desulfobaccales bacterium | reverse complement strand
TTGACGGCAAAGCCCACGCCATCCACGATGGAGTGAGAAACAGCGATGAACTCAAAGGTCAGGGAGCCCAGGGTCAGGGTCTGGCGGGGCTTGATTTCCCGCAGGTCCGCCTGGTCCAGGAGATTGTGCTCCCTTAATTTTTCCCTGAGGAGGGCCAGAGTGAAAGCGGTGCCCACCACCGGCAGGGGCAGTTCCTTGAGGAGAAAGGGGACTGCGCCGATATGATCCTCGTGGCCGTGGGTGAGGATGAGGGCCGCGGCCTTGTCCCGGCGCTCCAGCAGGTAGGAAAAATCCGGGATGACAATATCGATCCCCAACATGTGGTCTTCGGGGAACATGAGGCCCGCGTCCACCACCACCAGGGTGTCCGCGGTTTCGAGGACCAGGGAGTTGAGGCCGATTTCCCCCACTCCACCCAGGAAGGTGAGGTCAACCCAATCAGCCGTGGAGTTTGGCAGGTCCATAAGGGTAGTCAGGGTCGAAATGGCCGGCAATGGCCTGATGGACCGCAGCCATAAGCTCTTCTTTAGGCCGTCCCTTGAAATCTTGGGGATCGACGGGAGGGGAGATGATCACCTTTATGGCCCCGGGCCGCACATGAATGGTGCCCCGGGGCTGAATGGCCAGGGTGCCGTTGATGGTGATGGGCACGATGGGCTGGCCGGCCTTGCCCGCCATGATGAACACCCCTTTTTTAAAGGGCAGCAGCTCCCGGGAAGTAGCCCGGGTGCCTTCGGGAAAGATCACAAAGGAGCGGCCTGCCCTGGCCAGCTCTGCTGCCTGGTTGAGGCTTTTCACGGCATCCTGCAGGTTGCTGCGGTCAATGGAGATGTTGCCCAGGCTGGACATGACCTGGCCGAAAATGGGGATTTGAAAGAGGGACTTTTTGGCCACCCAACCAAAATCACCGGGAAGGATTTTAATCAACACGAAAATATCGAACTGACTCCGGTGATTGGCCGCAAAGACATACGTCTGGCCGGGAACCAGGCGTTCGAGTCCCTCAACGGTTATGGGGATGGGAATGATTTTCAGCAGCAGTCGGCCCCACAGGCGCCCCAACTTGCGCCCGAAGGTGGCCCGGGGCTCCAAGAGGGAAACCAGGATGATTAGACCCCCGATAATCAGGGTAATCAGGATCAGCCAGAAGTGAAACCATAAGCCATAGGCCAGCCACAGCCTTCGCCGCTTGTCTTCCATGCCCTTATGCATACCTGGAATTGCCGGGCTCGTCAACCGGGCAGAGTTCAAAGTTCGAAGTTCAAGGTTCAAAGAAGACCAAACTGCACATCGAGATGGAGAAAAAACTTTGCACGGCAATGACTCTGGGGCTACAGTTTGTATAAACCTTGAGGCGATCGCCGCCTGCGCCGATTCCTCATGACGCCGGTATAACCATGGCCATTCCCAAAATCATCAGCGCCGAGTTCAAGGTGAGCGTTCATCACCAGGGGCAGCTGCCGCCGGCCGAGCTCCCCGAGGTGGCTTTTCTGGGGCGCTCCAATGTGGGTAAATCATCCCTCATCAACACCCTCTTGGCCCGGAAAAAGCTGGTGCGCACCAGCTCCCGGCCCGGCTGCACCCAGGCCCTGAATTTTTTTCTGATTAATGGCATATGGTATTTCGTGGACCTGCCGGGGTACGGCTACGCCCAGGTGTCCCGGGAGGCCAAGGCCCACTGGGGCGAGCTTATCATGGCGTATCTGGAGACGCGCCCCACTCTCAGTGCCCTGGTTTTTCTCCAGGATCCCCGGCGCACCCCCGCCGCGGAGGAGCTCTTTTTGTGGGAAAAACTCTTGTCCTGGGGCCGCCCCGTGATTCCGGTGCTTACCAAGGCGGATAAAATCAAGAAGGGGGAGCGGGGAAAGCGTTTAAAGGAAATC
>JBAQHL010000222.1:0-6299 GCA_049288295.1 Desulfobaccales bacterium | reverse complement strand
GGTATTCATACGATACCCGCCGGGTTTTTGAGAGAGCGTGCACATGCCCTTGTTCCCTTGCCCTTGACCCTTGCAAGAAATGCTGGTAGTTTCCCACCATGCAAAAATATGTTCTTTGTTTCGGGGCGCTGAACCTGGAGTTGCTCTACGAAGTGGACGACCTGGAGGGCTTCCTGGCAGCCTGGGGCACCGGCCTTACCCCAGGGGGCCAGGAGGTTATCAACCCGGGGGAGGAAAAAAGACTTACAGGGCTGCTGCCCCGGTTTGCCCGGCCCGTTGGACGCTCAGGCGGCGGCCCGGCCGGCAACGCGGCCTATGCCTTGGCCCGCCTGGAGGTCCCGGTCACCCTGGTTGGCCGGGTGGGTGCTGATGAGGACGGGGTTTTCATAAAAGAAAGTCTCGGAGGGGTCAATCTGGACCACCTGGTCACCCAGGGGGAAAGCGGCCGGGCTTACATCCTGTTGGACCCGGCAGGAGAGCGCACCATTCTCATGGCCCCCAACACCAATGATGAGCTTCAGGAGGGGGACATCCCCCTTGAGGTAGTGGCCGGGTCGGCCCTTACCCATGTCACCGCTTTTCCAGGAGAGGGGGCCCTCCTGGCGCAGCAGCACCTTCTCCAGCGGCTGGCCGGCAGGTTGCGGGTCTGCTGTGATCCTGGGGAACTATACGCCCGTCGGGGACGAGAGGCCATAGGTGACATACTTGACCAGACCGAAACCCTTTTTGTCAGCGAGAAAGAATGGGAAATGCTCGGGGGCAAATTGAGGGGCCATCAGGCCTGGGCGCCGCCGGTGGTTCTGGTGAAGCGGGGCGTCCGGGGCACCCGCCTGCTCACCCCGGTGCGCTATCTGGATTTTCCGCCCTATGTCCCCGAACACCCGGTGGCCACCTTAGGGGCCGACGATGTCTTTGCCGCGGGATATATCGCCGGGCTCTTCCAGGGTCTGAATCTCCCCCAGGCCGTGCGTCTGGCCAGTTCGCTGGCGGCCTTCGCCTGTGGCGGGCCGGCCCGGGAGCGTTATCCCGACCGGCGGCTAATGGACGCGGTGGTGTCCTCTTTGCGGTAAGAACCGGGAACACAGGCATCTTGCCTGTCAATCGGTATTACCTCCATCCCTAACCTCTGGCCTAAACACGGTAGGACGGGCTTCCAGCCCGTCCAGGCACGGGCAGGATGCCCGTGCTACCAACCTCCTTGAATTAAACGGGAGCACAGGCTTCCAGCCTGTGGGTGGCGCAGGCTTGCCGGCCTGGTGCCGGCACGGGAAAGCCTCGCGGCTACATTTTATTTCCTCAAATAACCGCAACCTGGTATAACCCCATTTCCAGGCCTCCACCAAAAAAAGCTATCCTAAGGAGTTTCCATGCACCCCATTCAAGTAAACACGGACTGCGAAGGGCCGCTGGCCCTCAATGATAACGCCTTCGAGATTTGCCGGGATTTTTTGCCGCCGGACGGGGCCCGGTTTTTCGCCCAGGTGAACGGGTATGACGATTATCTGGCGGACATCGCCAAAAAACCCGAACACCAGGGAGGGGACACCCTGAAACTCATTCTCCCCTTTCTCAAGGGCGCCGGGCTCACCAACCAAAAGATGGCCGAGCATTCCCGCCAGCATGTCTCCCTGGTCCCCAGGGCGGAGGCCGCCTACCGCTTTCTCCACACCCTCAATTTCCCCCTGTTCGCCATCAGCGCCAGCTACCGCCAGTTTGCCGAAGCCGTGGCCGTGAGGCTGGGCTTTGCTCCGGACCGCGTTTACTGCACCGAGGTGGACCTGGACAGTTATGAGCTCGCCCCGGGGGAAGCGGCGGAATTAAGCCGGTTGCTCATGGACATCATAGCCGCACCGGCCATTGAATTGCCTCCCGAAGCCAGGGCCCTGGAGGACCTGGATCCAGGGGTGCAGGCAGCCATCGCTCTTTTGGACAAGATCTTTGCGGAAACCATTCCGCGCATGAATATTGGCAGGATTTTCCGGGAAGTGAAAACCATGGGCGGCCGAGAAAAGGTCTTCGCCCTGGAGGACAGCCTGGCCAAAACCGGCCTCACCATGGCCAACCTCATGTACGTGGGAGACAGCATTACGGATGTGCCGGCCCTGGAAAAAGTGCGGGCCGGCGGCGGGGTGGCCCTGGCCTTTAACGGCAACCGCTATGCCGTCCAGGCCGCGGAGATTATCGTGGTGTCCGACAACGCCTGGCCGGTGGCCCTCATGGCTGCGGTTTTCCAGACCTGGGGTAAAGAGGGCGTAGTGGAGCTGGCCCAGTCCAGCCGCCCCGGGGCCTCCAAATATCTGGTCATCCCGGAGGCCATGATCGAGTCCATCATGATGGGCCTCCAGGAAGGCATCTTCAACCTCTATCACCCGGGCACTTCCCAGATGGAAAAGGCCATGGCCGACAGCATTGCCATGCGCCGCCGCCTCCGGGGGGAGGCCATCGCCGCGTTGGGCTGAGGGGGTTTTCAGTTTTCGGTTTTCGGTTTTCGGGAAAATAGTGTTTTTCGAATATGAGACCTCTGCGAAAATCTCTAAAACTGTCATTCTGAGGACGCGAAGCGACCGAAGAATCTCATAACTAATTGAAAATACCAGATCCTTCGCTGCACTCAGGATGACAAAAATAGAAGATGTCAGGTGCGCACTGCGCACCAAAATGGCGGGCAGGGACGCCCTGGGACGCCAGGCTCTGCCTGGCCCAAGCAACCTCACCATCAGCCATCCCCCTTTGGCGGCACAGCAGAGCCTTGCAGCCATGAGAAACATAGTGCCGCAGCGGGCAGAGCCCTCCCTATTCCTCACTCAATACGGTAATGTTTGCGCACCGGTTTGGTGATGCGCCAATGGCAGGACATGCCGTCGGGAAAGGTCACCAGGTCCCCTTGCCCCATGGTCACCGGCGCGCCGCCGTCCGGGGTGACGGTGACTTCCCCCTCTAAAAAATAGCAGGTTTCCATGCCGGCGTAGGTCCAGGGAAATTCCGAGGCTTCCTTGGTCCAGATGGGCCAGTTCTTCACCCCCAGGGTCTCCAGACGGCCGGTCTCCGGGTTTTTCTCCACTTTAATGGCGCTCATGTCTTTCTCCCTTTTATCCTGGTAAAAATTTTATTCATTGAGGTACACTATTTTATCATGAGGGTGAATACTCTTTATATTATACGGCTCTTAGGGGTACTTTTCCTGGCAACTTTTCCGGTTGCCGCTTTTGGTGAAGCCGGGGCCGAAGATTTCCAGCCGGCGCGGCCGGGCCGAGTTTTTCAATTTCCCCGGGATCACGGGGCCCATCCGGAGTTTAAGACGGAGTGGTGGTATTATACCGGCCACCTGAAGGCCCAGGGCGGGGAATCCTTCGGCTATCAGCTCACCTTTTTCCGGGTGGGACTGAAGCTCCCTGACCCCCAGGCGCGCTCCCTCTGGCGGGCCGACACCGTCTATTTTGCCCACCTGGCCGTCAGCGACCCCAACCGGGGGGTCTTCGCCTTTCGGGAAAAGGCCCAGCGAGGGGCCATGGGGTTGGCGGGAGCCAAAGAAGGCCGCCTCAAGGTCTGGATAGGGGATTGGTTTGCGGAGGCCCTGGGCGAGGTGCACCGCTTGAGGGCCCAGAAAGACGGCCTCGGCCTGGACCTGGCCCTCACCCCCGTTAAGCCCCCGGTGCTGCACGGGGAATCGGGCTACAGCCGCAAAGCCGCCGGGGCCGAATCGGCCAGCCATTATTACTCCATTACCCGCATGGCCACCAGGGGGAAGCTTCTGCTGGGGGGCCGCACCCTGGAGGTCACCGGCACCAGCTGGTTCGACCGGGAATTTTCCACCAGTCAGCTGGCCGCCAACCAGGAGGGCTGGGACTGGTTTTCCCTGCAACTCTCCGACGGCACCGACCTTATGCTTTATATTATGCGGCTTAAAGACGGGACCATTGACCCGGCCTCCTCCGGCACCCTGGTGGACCCCCAGGGCCAGGCCCGCCACCTCAAGCTGGGCGATTTTGAGATAAAAGCCACGGGTCAGTGGAAATCACCCCATTCCGGGGCCGCCTATCCCTCAGGTTGGCAGATCAAACTGCCGGACGCCGGCTACACCCTCACCGTGAAACCCACCCTGGCCGACCAGGAACTGCGCCCCGCCGGCCACGCCCCCATCATCTATTGGGAAGGCCAAGTGACCGTAAAGGGGAGCAAAAACCAGGAACCTCTGACCGGCCAGGGCTATGTGGAACTCACCGGCTATGCCGGTTCTCTGGGGGGAAGGTTTTAACACGGTTTTCGGTTGCCGGTTTTGGGTGCAATCGGAAAACTTTTCTAAGATCCGGTCCCGGCCACGAAGGTTTTAGGCCAAGTTGCGGTCATAGAGGTAATAAAATGTAGCCGCAGGCTTTAGCCTGCGCTTTGGCACGGCAAGCCGTGCTACAGAAAAATTACTTGTTTGATGGGAACTTGGTATTAGGCCAAAAAACCTGGGGCGTGCCGCGCCCGCCGGTTACGTCCCCATGCCGCTGCATGAAGCGGGACCACAGGCTTCCAGCCTGTGGACACAGGCAAGATGCCTGTGCTCCCGAGTCTAAGCATTAGGACGGGCTTCCAGCCCGTCCAGGCACGGGCAGGATGCCCGTGCTACCGGGTCGGGACTCCTGGCCTTTCTTCCAAGAAATCTTCTTCAACCCCAACCTGTAGGGGCGCAATTCATTGCGTCCTCCGGGCTTGATGAATCAACCCCCTACAACGACGTCGGGGAGGGGAGTTTGAGGCGAGGGGAGGTCTCTAATCCCACATCTTTGACCTTAATAAACTTTCGCAGCAGCCGCCAAATAAAAGGAGCGGAAGACCATGCGTCTTCCGCTCCTTCATGGTTTTATCTGGAAGCCCCCCTTAACGGGTGAGCCAGCGGTCGTTTTTCAGAGTGATAAAGGCGTAGGGCTGCACCCAGTACAGGGCAAAGAAGGCGAAATAGGCGTAGAGGATGCCGTAAACAAACTCGCTGTCCCGCTCCTGGTGGATGTAATAGTACATATAGACCAGGGTGAACACCCCCAGACCTGCCAGGAATTTCACCGCCAGGACGGGGTAGCTCAGGATGGACAGGACCAGGAGCCCCACAAACATATAGGTCAGGGGGAACTCGAACTGGGTGACGAAAAAGTCCAGGATGGGGAGCACCCGGTCGCGGTTCCGGTACTTTTTGAACAGAAAAGAGAGCTGCACCCAGGATTCCCGGAAATTGGAGCGGTCCCACCTGAGGTACATCTTCACCAGACCCCGGTAGGTTTCCGGCACCACGGTATGCACCTTGGCGGTGCGCTGGTACACGGCATAGAAGCCGTTACGCACCACGTAATTGGTGAGGGCCCGGTCCTCGCCGATGTTGGCAGGAGATCCCAGGAAGGTCTGGTGGCGCCAGGCATCCATGATGGGCACAATGGCGCTGCGGCGATAGGCGGACAGGGCCCCGGGGGTGCAGGTGACAAAGCCGAACACCGACTGGGAGGCCCGGAGAAAATCGAAGGCCAGGACAAAGCGCACCGCCAGCATGCGGGCCATAATGCTCCGGAAGCGGTTGTAGACCTTGACGTTGCCGGCCACCGCCCCCACCCTGGCGTCCTGCATCATGGGTGCAATGACTTGTTTGACCGTGTCCGGGGAAATGACGCTGTCCGAGTCGATGGTTACGAAAAAATCTCCCTGCCCCTGGGAAAAGCCGGCGTAGAGGCCTTCCTTTTTCCCCTGGTTTTTGGGGAAGCGGACGGCCTTGATGAGATGTGGGAAGCGCTTTTGCGCTTTGTCGATATATTCCCAGGTGTCGTCCTTGGAGCCGTCATCAATGCAGATGATTTCCAGGCGGTCCGCAGGGTAGTCGGAAGCCACCGCCGAATAGAGGGCCTTTTCCACCATGGGCCCTTCGTTGTAGGCCGGGACGATGATGGTCACCCTGGGCAGGGGCCCTGCAGGCAGAGGGTAAGGCTTATAGCGGCACCAGAGGTAGGTGCGCAACACCTGGAAAGACAGGACCACCAGGGTGAAAATGGAACCCAGGGCCACCAGCGGCGTAGCATAGCTATGGCGGCTGAAAAGATGGAGATAGCCGCTAAAAGAGCCGTATTCATAGGCGGCCACAAAACAGGCCAAGAGTAAAACCGGGACCATAATTTTCAAAATCAGGTCCAGGACTTGTAAGCGTTGCTCTTCGGCAGAACCCCATTTCCCTGTGTTCCAGGTGAGGCTGCCGGTTAAGGGTCGCATGGCTGAAAATACCTCGCAACTGGTAGATTAATGTTCCGGTTTGGGTTACATGCAAGGGGCTTGCC
>JBAQHL010000221.1:0-3008 GCA_049288295.1 Desulfobaccales bacterium | reverse complement strand
AGCCAGCGCTCCCCCAGGAGTATGGCCCCCACCCGGCAGGGAGAGGCCAGGCGGTCCTTAAAATAGCCGATGTCGATGAGGGTCTTGGGGCCGAACTCCATGCGCTGCACCGTGCGGCAGAAATGGGATGGAATTTCGGGAAGCTCTCCTCCCGGCCGCACCCCGATGCGCAGGGGGAAGGGGTGCACCTGGCCGTCGGGGCCCAGGAGGGGAGAGTCTTCGGAGAGCAGCTTGACCCCCCCGGATTTAAGAAGGCGCAGGGCCAGGGTGGTTTTTCCCCCCGCCATGGGGAGCAGCACCAGGACAGCCCGGTTCCCGGCGGCCACCCCCAGGGCGTGCACCCTGTAAAGGCCCACGGAGTCCAGATGCTGCCCCACCCGGGACAGAATGGTCAGGAAGGCCACCTCGTGGGCCAGGTCCCGGTCCCGACAGAAAATCTCCCAGCGGCGCTGGGCGGTGCGGTAGACGGACAGGGCCCGCCCGAAATAGTCCAGATACAACTCTCCGTCCGCCCGGTAGACAGTATTCCGGGGGCTTTGCAGAGTGGCCTTGAGGCGGGGCAGGGATGCCCGGGGGTATGACTCAGGGACAATGACGAGGGAAAGGTGAGGGGGGCCAACCTCCCGGCGAAAAAAGGAGAAGTCCCGCCTCAGGTCTTCCACCACCGCGGGGTCGCCGCTAACCTGGATGTTTAACCCGTAAAAATCAAAAGCTGCGACTGCCGTCGGGGACATGAAGAAGCCTTGAGGGGATTGTTTAGGTGAAGAATATAGCAGCAAAGCTAGGCGTCTGTAAACCTGGAACAGCCTTCCCAGCTGCAGGCCGAGTACTGTTTAAGCGGCGTCGGCACGATGGATCAGCCATGGCCGTGCAGGCAGCCGCCCAGACCTTTACTTACCCTTGAAGATGTTCCCGCCGAATAGCAGTGAGACGAACTGCACCGCATGCCGGGCCTGGAGGCGGCGCTCCTTGATGAAACGCCAGAGGTAGGCAGGCCTGAGCATTGCGGCGCGGCCGATGCGCCTCTTCCATTCCTCCAGCTCCTCGAGGCTCAAATGCTGCGTCGGGCACAGGGGAGAACCGGAATCCACAAAATCTACCGGTGTGAGCTCCTTATGCAGCAGGCCCAAGGACCGGAAGTCTGCGTGCAGGCGGGAGCCGGGCCAGGGGCGCACCTGCTTCAGGTAGAAGCTGGCCACGGGCTCGGCTCGGAGGAACTGCTTGATCTTCTTGAGACTCCGGGGGCTGTCCCAGGGCATGCCGATATAGAAAAACAACACCGGTTTGATCCCCGCCTGGCGGATATTGCGGATGGCGGCCCGCAGTTGCTCCGGGGGCTGCCCGGCGTCGATTGTTACCCTGATTTCGGGGTCAAGGGTTTCCACCGCCATTAAGACATAGTCGCAACCCGAGTCCCGGAAAAGCCGCAGGAGCGCGGGATCGGCATCTTCAGGCCTCAAGTCGGAACGCCAGCGGACCTTGAGCTTTCTCTCTATGAGGGCGCGGCAAAACGCCGTGGTCCAATCCCTGGTGGAGGGCAAATCAGGGTCAAGCAGGAAGATGTGGGGCACCTGGCTGGCGACAGCTTCCACCTCTGCGAGGACATCTTCGAGCCGCCGCTTGCGCGGCTTTGTCTTGGCATACAAGCAGAAGCTGCAACCCGCGGTGCAGCCCCGGCCCGGCGTAATACCCGCCGCCTCATACCGGTGGAGCGGCTGCTGCCTGAGAAGAGGGGCGCAACTGGTGAGATGATCCAGGTTCTCCAGCCGATCATGAAGTCCCGTGTCTACCAAGCCGCCCTGGTCCCGGAAAAGCAGGCCGGGATAATTAGGACGAGTACCCCGGGCCCAGCTTTGGAGGAGCATGTTGAGGCTGAGTTCCCGTTCCCACAGGCGCACCGCTGCGTCAATGAAGGGATGGTCTCGCAGCGTGGCGGCTTCGAAGTCGTGGTGGGGGTCGTTCAGGATCATGACCGTGCGGCAACCTGACTCCTTGGCCCGGCGCAGCCAGTCAATATCTTGATGATAGGTATGCAGAACGCTGACCCAGACCACCGCCGCCTGGAAAGGGGAAAAATCCAGGCCGCCGCCTTCCAGGTCCCTGGCCACGACCTCATGCCCCGCTTTTTGCAGGAAAGCCGCGGTCAAAAAGATCTCGCTGGGCAGGAACCGCTCTTCCACCAGGCCAATGCCGCACTGCTCCCGGGAGACGAACTTGCCGGCAAAGGCCGCAGGGGGGTTCATGAGCAGGGTTTTCAATGGACTATTCTCCTACTGATACCCTTATAATGCGTCTGCAGGGACTGGAAATCAATCCACCGGTGCGCTGAAATATAACATCTTCTGGCACAGGCCCCCGATAAAAGCGCCGACAAACAGCGCCAGATCAGCCAGGTACCTGAGGCCTGCGAAGGCTGCGCCCGGGCGCAGGCCCCAGTGCTTCAAGTCAGGCCAGGCGTAGCTCAGCGCCAACATCAGGGTCACACCGAGACCTGCCCAACTTAGAAGAGATCCTCCCAGCAGCCAGGCTACTCCTGTGCCAAAGAGGGCCAGGTGGAGCATCAGAAAATTAGTTAGGAAGAGGACCACGGCCCAGGGGGACCGCCGGTAGAACAAGCAACGGTAGCGTTCCCCCGATATGGGCCTCTTGAGGCGGGCGTAAATTTCCACGGCGGGCTCGTTATGTTTGGCAAAGACGTAGGGATGGTAGCGGCCGTAGCCATACCATTGCTGCAGCAGACGCTTGAGGGTGGCAGGATTTTTATGGAAGACCACCGCGTCCCGGCGCATGTAGAGCTCCCAGTCCGCGGCTGACAGGCGGGCGCAGATATCGCAGTCTTCACCGGTGACGCAGGCGGGATCGTAGCCGCCGATGTCATCCAGGGCGCGGCGCCGTATGGCCATATTGGCTCCGGCAAAAAACGGGGCAACGGTGGGGTGGCGACCCTTGGCCAGATAGCCCTCTTCCTTAAGCTCACCGAGAATCTGGATGATCATGCGGGATTACAC
>JBAQHL010000220.1:0-2597 GCA_049288295.1 Desulfobaccales bacterium | reverse complement strand
CTACCTGGCCCCCTACTTCAGTCTGGGTTTGATTTTTTTCGTCGGCGAGGTCATCATCTCCGCCCTGCAGTTCGCGGCTGGCGCCTTGATCCTGGTAATGAGCGGGGACTACAACGAAGTGAGCTTTTTCGGGCTGGCCTATCAGGGGTGCACCCTGGTGGCTGTGGCCTTCTTCCAGTTTACCATGGCCTTTGCCCCGTTTCTGTTGCAATTGCTCTCTCGCCGGGAAACCTCCAGTTTCCACTGGTGGGTGGAACAACTTCTCAAATGGCTGGGGGTGAGCGGCGTCTTGTCGTTCTTTGGCGCCCTTTTTCTGGCAGACACCATATTGCCCCTTCTCATAGGCCAGGCCTTCCGGACGGTGACCAACAACCTGCTGATTATGTCCATCTCCCTCCCTTTTCTGGGCTTGGTTTCCATGGGGTCGGTGTTGGTCATGATCAGGGACCGCCCCGGCTTAGCCCTGGAAGCCGCCGCCCTGCGGCTGGCAGTATTTCTCATCCTGGGAGTGCCCCTGGTTGGATGGTGGGGCAGCCTGGGAGGCAGCCTGGCCTTTGTCCTCGCAGCCCTGGCCCAATGTGGGCATTATCTGATACGTTTGCGGGGTTTGCTGACTTTCTCCGTACGGCCCTGGTTCCTGACTTTAGGCCTGGGGTGCTTGTTCGTGCCCCTGTACTGGCTGAAATCTTCCTGGTACGTTAACCTGGCCCTCGGGGGCGCCGCCATGGCGGGCTATGCCGGGACGCTGCTGTTCTTGGGTCTGATAAGCTTCGGGGAACTGGCTTTAATCTGGCGGGCCTTGACTGAGCGGGGTGCTCCCCTGGCTCAAACCTCCGGGGCAACCTGACCGCCAGAGGTTCTCCCAGGGAACGGGGACACTGGCCGGCAGGGCTGACGTCACCGCAGAAAAGCGTTGATGTGGGCAGGGGAAACATGATAAGAGATGTGCCCAGGGAATAGGGGGATGATGGGAACATGCGGCTTACGGTAATTATTCCGGCCTACAACAGCCGCTCTTTTTTGCTCCAGGCCCTCCAGGCCCTGGCCGTCTCCAGCCGATCGCCGGATGAGGTGATGGTGGTGGACGACGGCTCCACGGACGGTACCGGGGCCCTGGCCCAAAGTCTCGGCGCCCATCTCATCAGGCTGCCGGACGGCCCCCGGGGACCGGCCCGGGCCCGCAACCGGGGCGCAGCCGCAGCTTCAGGCGACCTGCTGGTTTTTCTGGATGCTGACGTGGTAGTGCATCCGGACACTTTGGCCAAGATGGAGGCTCGATTCAGGGAGCAGCCCGACTTGGCGGCCCTCTTCGGGTCCTACGACGCCGATTCCCCCTCTCCGGGATATGTGTCCCGCTTTAAGAATCTCCTGCATCACTTCACCCACCAAACCAGTTTCCGGGCGGCCTGCACCTTCTGGTCGGGCTGCGGGGCCATACGCCGGGAGACTTTTTTAGCTCTCGGAGGTTTTAACGAAAGCTATCTTAACCCGGCAGTGGAAGATATCGAATTGGGGATGCGCCTCAAGCAAACTGGGCACCGCCTTCTCCTTGACCCCGACGTGCAGGTCACTCACCTGAAGGTATGGACTTTCGCCAAGATGGTGCGATCAGATATCTTTGAGCGGGCCGTGCCCTGGACCCGTCTCATTATGCAGCAGGGCCGGCTACCGCAGACCTTGAACCTCAACCTGAGCAACCGGGTGAGCGCCCTGCTGGCCTGGGGGGAGCTCGTTGGTTTAAGCCTGGGGTTCTGGAACCCCGCGGCCTGGCTGGCGTTTCTTTTGCTCCTGGGGCTGCAAGTCCTTCTCAACCGTCAGCTTTACCTCCTTTTTGCCGCCAAGGGTCCTTTGGCCTTCCTCGTTACCGCAGTCGGCATGCATCATCTCTACTTGCTCTACAGCAGTCTGACCTTCGGGATTGTTTCCGGGGCTCATCTTCTTTCGAAGTGGTCCGGATCAGGGAAACTCAAAAGGATTTCCCTCCCTTGGGTCGCTGCCAGCCATCGTGAGAAAGGCAACCTCCAACAACCAAACCCTTGAGGCTCAATCAGCGTCACCCAACCTTGCCGTGGCCGCTGCCTGCGTTCCTGGTTTCTCCTGCCTGCATTAATAAACCCGAAGAACTATATTTTTATCATCATTATGTATTGTAGTGTAATTGGCAGTATATTCTGCAACTTCCTTTAAGCTTAGTTCATTTTCTATAACATGTTTATGTATGACAATATATTTAACCTTGTTCTCCATGAGCTGCTCTTTCTGTTTCGTCATATCACCCCTTTTTAATACATCTATCAAATTATGTTTTTGAACTCTCGGTGCGGTGCCTGTGACAATTGGCCTCCCATGACAAGCAGCCTGAAACATCATATGCAGATTTCCCTCATAATATCCTTTTGGCAAATCAAGAATAGCGAAATCATTATTTGGATCCTGATTGATAACCTTGTAGGCTTCTGGACATTCTACTGCGGTAGATTCAAGTCTCGTTGGGAAAAAGTCCACAAATATCCCGAATAAGATAGGTGCCATGATAATGAAGAAGCATTTTTTCTTCGAGTAAAGGTTTGTTATCGCGTCAATCGCCAGTCCCACCC
>JBAQHL010000219.1:0-2372 GCA_049288295.1 Desulfobaccales bacterium | reverse complement strand
CCGAAGTTTTTCATGGTTTTAAGGAAAGCCGGGTCCCCTCCTATCTGGATAACACTGCCGGGGGCAAACCTGGTTACCAGAACCGCAGCCAGATTGGGAAATAACCGCTCGTTGACCAAACTCCCCTTGGCCAAATCGACCTGACGAAGGTCACAGGGGGACGGCGGGGGCGCCTGCCGGAGCACCCCGATGGAATGAGACAGCCTGGTGTAGGCGTCGTGGGAAAAACTAAACGTATCACGAGTTTCCAAAAAGCGAAAAACCGCGCGACGCACGTTGGAGGCCCACCGTCCGATGACGTCGTGAACGGCGATCACCCCGCCGGGAGCCAGATGCTGCGCTGCCAGGGTCAAATCGGCAAACACATCATCTTCGTAATGCAGTCCGTCGATAAAAATAAAATCAAAGGGACCGTGCTGGGCGCAAACCTCGGGGCCGACAACCTGAATGCGGCTTTCCGGGGAAGTGTTGTAGGAAGCAAAGGTGTTGTCCGTGGAAAACCCGCCGGCATGGAAGGTTATTCTCTGTTCTATCCCCAGGCGCCGGGCGGCCTTGAGGGCCAGTTCCTGGGCCCTGATTTCCGCATCGCTGTCATACAACTTGCTGCGCATGGATTCCATTTCCAGGCGCAGGGGAAAATTGGGGTCTATGGTATGGGTATGGGTCTCCGGGGAGGTTATCAAGGCCATGAGGAGTGTGGTCATGCCCACGAAGGTGCCCACTTCCAAAATGTTCCGGGGCTGGCATTCCTGAATCAAACTTACTATGGCCTTCCCGTCGCTTTGGGGTAAAATCCATTGGCCGATAAAATTCTGCGGGTAGTCTAGTTCGGTAAATACATCTATTATTTGGGCGTAGTAATGATCATAGTTATTATTGAAGCGGTGCTCCATAGTTACCTCTCAGCAACTGATGGTGCGCAGTGCGCACCTTACATATCTTCACCTGATATCATGGTGCGTAAGACGCACCCTACACTCGAAACTCAAAACTTTTCTTTTATAGACACCATTATTATGACCATCCAGGATGCGACCTGTTATCGGAGGCTATCGCCAAGCAAGAATTAAACAACGTTGTAACTCTTTTTTTCTTGAGAAGGACCAAAAATTACGGTGCGATAGGAAAGCTCAGGCTGAAGATTTATGAGGGAGTAGGTGTGCAGCAAGGGATGGCGCGGAATGGAGAACAACAAGCCATCATAGCGGAAGTCAAAGTTTTTGGCCTCCCGATTGCCGATGCTGGCGCTCAGAAAATACTCGCCATTGGTCAACCACATGGTCACCTCGACAATCCCCTTCAAGATTTCCCCCTTCTTGTGAGGCGCAACACTGTAGTTCATCCAGGTGGAGTCAATCCCGAATAAATTGACCCCCTTGGGGTCCCTGATGATGAACCCGAAGGAGGGGTCCTCCACGTCCTCAAGAAACAGGGCGTCCAGGAAAAAGGTGTAGCGCTCCCCGGAAGTGAGGAGGGTAACCTTGTTCCCCTGTTGGTCCATGATGCCAAAATCGATGATTTCCGCTTCCTTCCTGTCGCCGCATCTGATCTCATAAGGGGCGTCCGCCGGGGCTGCGGCCAGGTGCAATTCCTGTTTGGCCTGTTCCCGCAAGGATTCCCTCTCCCGGGTGTCCATGTCCAAGGCGCAGGCAACCTCTTCCTTTTCCCTTTCCTCTTCGCAATACAACAGTTGATGGTAAACCCTGGTCACATCCCGGGGGTCCCCATAGGCCTGGATACTGCCTTCGTTCAAGAGGATGGTTTTGTCGCAGAACGAGCTTACCACATTTAAATCATGGGAAACCAGGAGAATGGTTCTCCCCTTCTCCTTGAACTGGTTAATGGTGTTGAAGCACTTGCGGTTAAATTTCACATCGCCCACGGACAGGGCTTCGTCCACAAAGAGGATATCAGGGTCCATGCTGATTGCGGTGCTAAAGGCCAGGCGGGCCTTCATGCCGGTGGAATAGGTCCGCAGGGGCTGGTCGATGAAATCCTCCAGTTCGCTGAAGTCGATGATCCAGTTCACCTTGCTGTCGATCTCCTGGCGGGACATGCCCAGGCAGAGGCCGCCCATGAAAATGTTCTGGCGGCCGGAGTATTCCTGGTGAAAACCGGTGCCCAACTCCAGGATGGAGGATATTTTGCCGTTGACCAGCACCTCACCATGGGTCTTGTCCAGGACCCCGGTCAAAATCCGCAGCAGCGTGCTTTTCCCGGAGCCGTTCCTGCCGATGATGCCCACCACCTCACCGGATCTGACCTCGAAGGAAACGTCCCTCAGGGCCCAGAGTTCCCGGTGGGTGGGCCGGCGCAGGAGAATCTCCCAGAGCAAGTCCACGGGCCGGGCATAGAGGCGGTACACCTTGGAC
>JBAQHL010000218.1:0-2502 GCA_049288295.1 Desulfobaccales bacterium | reverse complement strand
TCTTTTGTGGCCGTGGACAAGGTCAAACGGGGAGACGGCACCATGGAGACCGTGAAGCAGCCCCTGCCCCTGCCTGAGGGAGTCTCCGATCTGGCGGTGGGGGACGGCGGGAGCTATGCTGCCAAGCTCGCCGGTCTTCCGAGAGCTTTTCGGCCTGAAGTTGCCACCACCGCCCCCTGGGGGATGGGTTCGGCCATGCGGCCTCCTGTCCCGCTGCCCGTCAAGAATGAGGAAAAGGAGAAGCCCCTGGGCCTGAAAGTTAAGGTTCTCAAGGTGCAGGGCAAGCTGGAAGAGGCCCAGGTGCAGCAGGCGCTGGAGGCAAAAATCGAGCAGGTGGAGGCCTGCTACCGGCAGGCCAGGAAGGCTGGGACCCGGCTGCCGCAACAGGTAACCTTGAAGATCTCCCTGGGCCCGGACGGCGCGGTGACGGCAGTGCAGGTTACTAACCCCAAGGGGCAGGCATCCTCCCTGACTCAGTGCCTGGCCGCGGCCCTGAAGCAGGCTGCCTTCCCCAAGCCGGCCGAGGGAAAGGCAGAGGTGGATATTCAATTGACCCTCCCGGGGCCTGAGGGCGCCTCGGGTTAAAGATTGCCAGGCGTCCGGTAAAGATTGCCTGAAATTGTGCAAGCATAAGGGGGCGGACCTTGTTCCGCCCTCTTTTTTTCTCTTTGTGGGTATGGATGGCACCGCCAGGGATTATCCTGCGACAAGGCCCGCCACTTGGGTGAAATCGCTGAAGAGATGATCGGGCCTGGCCGCGGCAATGGCCTCAGGGTCGCCGTAGCCGTTAGTCAGGGCCGCGGTGCGGGTCCCGGCCCCACGCCCCGAGAGGACGTCCTCCGGCTTGTCGCCCACCATCAGGGTGCGGGCCGGGGTTCCCCCCAGTTCCCTGATGAGGGCGCTGAGCCCCTCCGGAGAAGGCTTGAGCGCACCATAGCTGTTCCCACCCCGCACCATCATAAAGAAATTCCCCAGGCCCATCACCTCCACCACCTGCCGGGATAGGTCTTCCCGCTTGTTGGACAATACGGCCATGTTCATGGGGGCAAGGCGGGCCAGGGTCTCTTTGACCCCTGGATAGACCTGGCTCTGATCGCCCAGATGTCCTGAATAATGCTCCAGGTAAAGCTTCAGGGCTTGATCATATAAATGCTGAAAATCTGGTCCCAAAAACCGGCGCACATAATTTTTTTCCCCCGCACCGATCATCTTTTTATGGGCCGTGAGGGGCTGCGCAGGCAGCCCAAGGCGATGTAAGGCGTGGTTAGCCGCGTTGGCCAGGTCCGGCAGAGAGTCCACCAGGGTGCCGTCCAGGTCAA
Organism: Desulfobaccales bacterium; assembly: GCA_049288295.1. Lineage (GTDB taxonomy): Bacteria > Desulfobacterota > Desulfobaccia > Desulfobaccales > 0-14-0-80-60-11 > JBGSLA01. Next base: position 1,183 of record JBAQHL010000218.1, on the reverse strand, counting down.
ACACAATGAGGTCGATGGTAGAAGACATAATAACTCCTTGGGAAGGTCTCAAGTCCCGACCATCCCCTAAGAAATCTATTGTGATGCTTTTGTCTGGCGATTGAAAGTTTGATTATTATAAGAGTTTAGGCAGGCTTGGGGTTATTGCCCCTTTAAATCCTGATGGCTGGGAAGAACGCCGATGCCGTCAGCCTGGCGGATCGCGTCGAGAATGGCCGTTTCCATGGCGGTTTGGGCCAGCAAGCCGAGGATATGAAGATTGGCGGCCACTTCCGGGTGGGCCAGGACAAAGACGGTATCCCCGTCGAAAAGGGTGTGGACCGGGCGGATGGTGCGGGCCAGGCCATTTTGTGCCATCTGGGCGATTTTTTGAGCCTGTTCCCGGGTCAGCCGGGCGTTGGTGACCACCACCCCGAGAGTGGTGTTGGGCTCCCCGAAGTTTTGACGCACCACTCCCTGGCGGATAAGGGCGGCGGAGTCTGCAAACTCAGGACTTTCCGGCGTCTTGCGGGTCCCGGCCAGAATTTCCCCGGTGTCAGGGTCAACCACATCCCCAAAGGCATTCACCACCACCAGCGCCCCCACCAACAAGCCATCAGGGCCTTCCAGGCAGGCGCTGCCCAGGCCCCCCTTGGTGGCATGGCGGATGCCGAAAAGTTTCCCAACGCTGGCGCCGGTGCCGGCTCCTACGCTGCCGGCCCCCTGGAAGTCGGGTCGGGCCGCCAGGCAGGCGGCGTAACCCATGCTCTTATCCGGCCGGACGCGACAGTCACCGACAGATAGGTCGTAAATTACTGCGGTGGGGACAATGGGCACCCGGGTGATGGTGACGTCGAAGCCCCGGCCCCGCTCCTCCAGAAATTCCATGACGCCGCCGGCGGCATCGAGACCGAAGGCGCTCCCTCCGGAGAGCAGGACGGCATGCACCTCCTCCACAATGTGCAGGGACAGGAGGGCGTCCAACTGGCGGGTGCCGGCGGCGGAGCCCCGAATATCAACGCTGCCCACGGTACCCGGGGGGCAAAGGATCACCGAGCAGCCAGTGACGTTTTTATAGTCGCTGGCGTGACCGACAGCAAAGCCGGGAATGCGAGTTATCATGGCTGTCCCGCGGCCGAGACGGATACCAATTCCACCTGGCCGTTTCTGATGGTGAGGAGGTATAAAGATAGATCTGCCTGGC
>JBAQHL010000217.1:0-3604 GCA_049288295.1 Desulfobaccales bacterium | reverse complement strand
CTCCCTGGATGAGGTCGTTGATATCCTTTCGGATGGCTTAAGCTTCTTATCTCAACAACCGGAAATCGTACGCTCCATGACAAATTTTGAGTGGCTTAATACTCTATGTTTGACGTGTAATTAGTATCAGATGATACTTGCAAAACCCTACCGGACACTACTTCCTGAATCTCCCTTGATAAAAGGGGGGCTTTGAAAGCAGTTCCAATAAGTTACTCACTTTAGCAAGGGGGGCCAGGGTAGAAGTGGCCGGGCCAAGTTGGCCCACCCGGTGGAATACCGGCGGCACCCACTTCACTTCTTTTTTGCTTATAAATACCGGGACAGGCCCTCGTCAAACGTCAGGGGCTCAAGGCCGAAATCCTGGTAAAAGGCCGTGGGGTCGCAGGTGCTCCCTTCCAGGAGCATGCGCAGTTGGCCGGGGGTGAGGGGGAACCAGCGGAAGCGGCCGCAGAGTTTGGCCGCGAAGCTCATGGTCCACACCGGCTGGTGAATCTTTTTCACGCGGCGGTGGGTGACCTGGGCAATGGTATCGATGACTTCATCAAAGGTGAGGGGCTCCGGGCCTCCCACCTCGTAAATGCGGTTTTCGGTGGGGGGAAGCTCCAGGGCCAGGGCGAAGGCCTTCGCCACCGTGTCCACCGGCACCGGCTGGAGTTTATACTGGCCGTCGCCGATGATGGGGAAAAAGTTTAAGCGCTGGATTTGGCGGACAAAGAGGTTGATGGACTGATCCCCGGGCCCATAGATCACCGACGGCCTGAAGATGGTGTAGGGGAGGGCCGAGGTCATAACGTATTCGTCGGCCATGAAATTGGTGAGGTGATAAGGGTCGGCGGGCTCGGGCCTGGCCCCGAGAGCGCTCATGTGCAGGTAGCGCCGGACCCCGGCGGCCTGGGCCGCGTCCACCACGTTGTGGGTGGCCTGGACATGAACCCGCTCAAAGGTGAGGCCCCGGCCAGGAAACTCCCGGATGATGCCCACCAGGTGAATGACCGCCTCGCAGCCCGCCGCGGCAGGGGCCAGGTTTTCCGGGTGCAGGCAGTCCCCCGGGAAAATCTCCACCCGCTTTTCTTTTTTGAGCTTTTTCTCGGAGCCTCGGCGCACCAGGGCCCGAACCTCGTGGCCCCGGTCCACAAGTTCCTTCACCACTTCCTGGCCCACAAAACCGGTGGCGCCGGTGACTAGGACTTTCATAGCTTGTCCGCCGTTTCGGTTTTTGGTTAGACCTTTAGCATGGGCATCCCGCCCATGTTTACGGACTGAAAGCCCCTGCTACCAAATCCTCTTAAGACCCTCTTTAAGCGGGAGAATCGGCATCTTGCCTGTTCATACACAGGCTGGAAGCCTGTGCTCCCGATAAATCTAAGGAGTGGGTAGTAGCCAAAGGGTGTCGGGGTCCGCGAACCCTGCCCCGCTCTCTAAAACTTTCCTCAACTTCACGTTTCCAAAACCACCATGGCCACGGCATGGTTGGCTTCGTCGGTGAGACTGAGGTGCATGCCCTTGATGCCATGTTCCTGGCAAAGGGCAGCGGCCCGGCCCGTCACCTGGATCTCGGGCTTGCCTCGTGGGTCGGGCAGCACCTCCACCTCCCGCCAGCGGATGCCCCCCTGCCGGAGCCCCACCCCCAGGGCCTTGGAAAAGGCCTCCTTGGCGGCGAAGCGTTGGGCGAACTGGTAGATGCCCTGCCTGGCCCGGGTTTGACAATAGGCAATCTCCCGATCCGTGAAGACCCGCTTGAGGAAACGCTCGCCGTAGGTGTCCACCACCCGGGCCAGGCGGTCCACCCTCACCAGGTCCACACCGATGCCGTATATCATAAAGCAGTGAGCAGTGAGCGGTGAGCGGTGAGCAGCCGACTAATTACGGGAACATCAACCTGACTGCTAACTGTTACGAAAGGTTCAAAGTTCAAAGTTCAAAGTTCAAAGTTAAGCTGTAGGGCGGGAAAGCGAAGCGCATCCCGCCTTAAGCGATGGCAGGCGGGGACGCCCGCCCCACCGATCTTCATGGTTTTGAGAGAGCCAAAGGCTCATGAGCGGCTGCTCACTGCTGAATGCTCCAATTTCACTTGCCCTTGGCCTTCTGGGGCTTGGGGGCCTCAACTTTGCACATGGCCCCGGTTTCGCCGCACTGGGGGCACTTTTTGGGTTTACAGCGGGTATCTACCTGACTGCCGCATTTTTCGCAGGTGAAAACGGCCACGGCTTCCTCCTGAGAAGGTTGATGTTCTTTTTTAGCACAGGCGCAAGGCCTCTGCCAGTATTATTGCCGGTGATGCAGGGGAAGAAAAAGGGGGTCGGCAGCATAACTGCCAGGCCCCCGGTCACCTTTTTTCCCAACCCGCGGCTCAACTGTGGGGGAACGCCACCTCCAGGGCCTGGTCCAGGCGCTCCACGGGGTGAAACTTCAGATCCTGGCGCACGGACTCGGGAATTTCCTCCAGGTCCACTTCATTTTGCGCCGGCAGGATAATGTCTTTAACGCCGGCCCGGTGGGCTGCCAGGACCTTGTTCTTGATGCCCCCCACCCGGAGGACATGTCCCCGCAAGGTTATTTCCCCGGTCATGGCCAGGTATTTCTTGAGGGGCCGCCCGGAAAGCAACGATATCAGGGCCATGAGCAGGGCCACCCCGGCGGAGGGCCCGTCCTTGGGGATAGCCCCCGCAGGCACGTGGATATGGATGTCCGTGCCGTTAAAGAAATCTTCCTCCACGCCCAGGAAGGGGGCCCGAGCCCGGATATAGCTCAGGGCCGCGGCCCCGGACTCCTTCATCACGTCCCCCAACTGGCCGGTGAGCTTGAGGTCGCCCTTGCCCGGCATGCGCAGGGCTTCGATGAACAGGATATCCCCGCCGGCGGCGGTCCAGGCCAGCCCAGTGGCCACCCCGGGTTCGGGGTGCTCCAGGGCTGCCTCCCGGAAAAACTTGGGGGGGCCAAGGTAGGCGGCCAGATCGTTTTCGGTGATTTCCACCTTTTCTTTAATGCCTTCCACGATTTCCCGGCCCGCGCCCCGGCAGAGGCTGGCCACCTCCCGTTCCACATTGCGCAGGCCCGCCTCCCGGGTATAGGAGGCAATGAGAACCCGCATGGCCTCGGGGGTCACCGAGAATTGTTCGGCAGTCAAGCCGTGGGCCTCCAACTGCCTGGGAATGAGGTACTTGAAGGAAATTTCCAGTTTTTCCTCCTCGGTGTATCCCGGAAGTTCCAGAATCTCCATGCGGTCCCTGAGGGGCGGCGGGATGGGGTCCATCAGGTTGGCCGTGGTGATGAACATGACCTTGGAGAGGTCGAAGCCCACGTCCAGATAATGATCGGAGAAGGAATTGTTCTGTTCCGGATCCAGGACCTCCAGGAGTGCCGAGGAGGGGTCCCCACGGAAGTCGGCCCCGATTTTGTCCACTTCATCCAGGATAAACACCGGGTTGTTGGAGCCGGCCCGGCGTATGCTCTGGATGATGCGGCCGGGCAGGGCCCCCACATAGGTGCGCCGGTGCCCGCGGATTTCGGCCTCATCCCGCACACCCCCGAGGGACAGGCGGACGAATTTCCGCCCCAGGGCCCGGGCAATGGACCGGCCCAAAGAGGTTTTGCCGGTGCC
>JBAQHL010000216.1:0-3322 GCA_049288295.1 Desulfobaccales bacterium | reverse complement strand
GTCCTTGGTCATGCCGGCTTATGCCCGGGAGGACTATCGCCTGGGTCCCGAGGATGAAATCGAAATCCGGGTCTGGAGCCACGATGACCTGACCCGCAAGGTGCGCATCGGCCTTGACGGCAATATTTCCTTCCCGTTTGTGGGGGAAATAAAAGCCCAGGGAATGACCGTGCTTGATCTGCAACAGGAATTGCAGCGTCGCCTGGGGCCGAAATATATCATCGACCCCCACGTCTCGATCACCGTCACCGAGCACAAGAGCCAGAAATTTTTCGTGGTGGGAAGCGTCAATAAACCAGGCAGTTATCCCCTGACCAAGCCCATCCGGGTGGTGGAAGCCATCTCCCTGGCCGGGGGCCTGGAAACGGCCTCCGGTGGCAAGGGCGGCACCGGCGGCGTCATGGCCATTATTGTCAGGGCCCGGCCGGGTGAAAAAAAGGATCAACCCCGCCTGCCCGACCAAACCCCCAGCGGCGACAAGGTCAAGGTCTCCCTGGCTGCGGCCATGGCGGGCGACCCCCAACAAAACCTGGAAATTAAAAACGGCGACACCATTTATATTCCCGCTCTGTATTTTTATGTTCAGGGTCAGGTGAAAAACTCCGGACGCTACCCCTATGAAGAAAATATGACGGTGCTGATGGCGGTGACCACCGCCGGGGGCTTTACGGACAAGGCTTCTTCCCGGCGAACCATTATCATCCGGGAAAAAGATGGCAGAAAGCAGGAAATCAAGGCCAAGCTGGAAGATCCCATTCAACCGGGAGATATGGTAACCGTGCCGGAGTCATGGTTTTAGAGGTGAGGATGCCTTCAGGATCCTAAGCCGGTCTTTGCCCCTGCGTGAGAAGAACATTTCCCTCAATTTCTATAAATCCCGCCAAGGTTAGGATAGGAAGTCAGGTATGGAACAAGAAGTAACCCCGCTTCACCCAAGAAGCCCTTCTTTCCACGATTATCTGAGATTGCTGGTGAAGCGGCGCTGGACCATCCTGGCCGTGTTCCTGGCCGTGGTGGTTTGGACTGCCCTGCAAACCTTCACTGCCACCCCGATATATCAGGCCACCATCCAGATGCTCATCGAGCGCCATCAGCCCAGGGTCCTGGAAACCCAGGCCCCATCGGCCTATGATTATTACAACGAGGAATTCTACCAGACCCAGTACAAGCTCCTGGAGAGCCGGGCCCTGGCCAAAAAAGTGGCGGATAAGCTCAATCTGAGAAGCCGCCCGCCCTATGCTCAAATGTTTGCTGAGCTTCCTGCCGACGTGGACAAAAATACCAGGCAGCGCCTGGAAGAAAGCCTGGTGGACGTGGTGCTGGGGGCCTTGCAGGTGGAGCCGGTCCGGGCCAGCAGCCTGGTAAATGTGAGTTATTCAAGCCCTGACCCTAAATTTGCCGCGGAAGTGGCCAACACCCTGGGCCAGGCTTATATTGAACAATCCCTGGACTTGCGCTTTGCGGCCTCCCAGGAGGCGGCCCAGTGGCTGGAGATGAAGCTGGCCGAGGCCCGCAAGAAAATGGAAGCGTCGGAAGCCAAGCTAAACCAGTACAAGCGGCAGCACAACATCGTGGCCCTGGAAGACAAAGAGAGCATTACCGCCCAGAAGCTCGAGCAGTTAAATAAAGAACTGGTGTCCGCACAAACCAAGCGCATGGAGGCCGAGGCCCGCTTCCGGGAGGTGGATTCCGGCCGGCCCATCGCAGATCTCATGAATAATCCCCTCATTCAGACCCTGAAGGCTGAAGAGGCCAAGCTTATCACCGAGCACTCGGAGCTGTCGAAGAAGTTCGGGGAAGGCCACCCCCGCATGATCCAGATCAACCAGGAGTTGGTCGCCACTCGGGGCAAAATCAATGCCGAAATGGGCGTGGTCAGGCAGACTATCCAGAATGAATACAACATGGCCAGGTCCCAGGAAGCCAATCTTAAAAAAGCCCTGGATGAGCACAAAAACGTCACCCAGGACCAGAGCGACGTGGGCATCCAGTACCGGGTTCTCCTCAGGGACGTGGAGACTAATCGCGCCCTCTACGATAATATGCTCAAAAGCCTGAAAAGCACCACGGCCACCGAGAATGTGCCCGCCACCAATATTCGCATCGTTTATCCGCCCCTTATTCCCGAAACGCCGATCTCGCCCCGGAAGGCCCGCAACCTCCTGATGGGCGCCGGCCTGGGTTTGGCGCTCGGGGTAGGCCTGGCCCTCCTCCTGGAAGGCCTGGACACCACCATCAAGACCCCGGAGGAGGTGGAAAGCTATCTGGGCATCCCCCATTTAGCCATGATTCCCCATATCGAAACGGCAATCAATCCGGGGGAGGCCCCCGAACTGGTGGTGCTGCATGGCGACCAACCCCTGGCCTCTGAAGCCTACCGGGTGCTGCGCACCAGCATCCTGTTTTCTTCCCCGGGTCAGGCCCCGAAGTCCCTCCTGGTCACCAGCACCATGCCCATGGAGGGCAAAACCCTGACCACCGCCAACCTGGCCACGGCCATGGCCAAGGCTGAAGGGGACATCCTCTTGATTGATGCTGACCTGAGAAGGCCCACCCTGCATCAGTTGCTGAATGTTCCCCGGGAACCCGGCCTGAGCAACTTCCTGGTAGGGGAGACCGACGAACTGCCCCTGGTCCCCACCCTGGTGCCCCACCTTTACCTCATGCCCGCGGGCGCTATTCCCCCCAACCCCTCGGAATTGCTGGGGTCCGAGCGCATGCAGGAGCTTTTGAACCGGGCCCAGGAGCGGTTTGGGCGCACCATCCTGGACTCCCCGCCCCTGGTGTCGGTCACCGATGCCGCCATTTTGTCCACCCTGGTCTCGGGGGTGCTCATGGTCATCAAGGTGGAGCATGTTCCCCGGAAGGCCGCCCTCGATGCCGTCAATCATCTCGAGGAACTTCACGCCAGGATACTCGGCGTAGTGTTAAATGATGTGCCTCTGCAGCGGGATAGCTACTACTACCGCCATTACAAGTATTACTCCTCCTATTATGCCGAACCGGAAGCCACCGGAGCCAGTCGTCGCCAAAGAAGCCGTCCCTCCCCGGGATTAAGCGGTTGGCTAAGCCGCCTCCAGGGTAAAATCCGCAGGGATTCCTGAAACCTTTATACCAAGTTGCGTTTTAAGGGCAATTTTTTGTAAACGCAGGCTTTTCCATGAAAGTCACTTGTCGGGGCGCACCCATGTGTGCGCCCTCAGGGACGGAGACGCGGGTTCGCCCCTACAACATATTTTCATCTTCGGGGAGTGGCCCAAAAATCGGGCCATGTTGGTTTAGCCTGCGCCTGCACAGGCTGGAAAGCCTGTGCCACCGTTTG
>JBAQHL010000215.1:0-16894 GCA_049288295.1 Desulfobaccales bacterium | reverse complement strand
GTCCTGGATGTGCCCTTGAACCAGAACTTCGTAACCACCGACAAAAGTTCCTCTCCTATACCAACGCAGCGGGATTATAAAGACATGAACGCTGCCGCTAGTGAGGTGGGGAACTTTGCCTCGGTGCCTTACCTGGTGAAGTAACCTGTAACCATAACCCGGACGAACGGCTACCCTCGTCCGAATAACAAAAAGCCTCCCCTCAAAAGGGGGAGGCTTTTTTTCGCCAAAGGATTAAACCCCACCTCGGGAGCACAGACTTCCAGCCTGTGCTCCCGGTTAAAGGGTGTTAGGGAGCTTGGGAAGAAGGGCATGTAACGGCGGGTTTCAAACCCGCCCTTCTGTCCCTGGCCCTCCCCTTGGATTAAAAGCCTTCATCTTCCGCCGGTATTATCCCCCAGACCGCAATTCCCAGCCTGTCTGCCAGGGCCAGCATCTCCTCTTGGTCAAAAACAAGCGTTTTGCCGGCCTCGATGGCCAGGACCCGGGCCTCCACCTCCCCCATGACTGCGATGGTGTTTTTACCCACGGCCGGCAGATCGAAGCGCAGGTCCTGGCCGGGCTTGGAAATCTTGACCACCAATGCGCCCGGGCCGGCAAGCTGCCCCCCCCGGCGGATAGTTTCATCGGTGCCTTCCACAGCCTCCAACGCGGTCACCACTTGGCGGCGCACCACCAGGCATTGGCCCAGGTCCAGTCGGCCCACGGCCTTGGCGATCTTGGTGCCGAAGTCAATATCCTGGAGTTCCTGGGAGGTGGGCTGGCGGCGGGAGAGACGGCCTGGCTGGGCCAGCAGGTCTTTAAGATAGAGGAGGGCGGAGACGATAGTGACGCCTTCCCCCTCCAGTTCAGCGGCGAGCCCCCGGAGGAGCCGGTCGTCGTGGCCGGCGCCCACCCGGCGAATGAGATTCAGGGCGCGAAAATCCGGGCGAAATTCCCGAAAGAGGCGGCCCCGGCTCACCCCCCCGGCCATGACCGCCCGGGTTACCCCACCCTGTTTGAAGGCCCGGACGAGCTTCCCCAGTTGGCCCACGAAAATCCAGTGGCACTGGTGCACCAGGGATTCCAGGCGCGGGTCGGTTTCGCCCCGGTGGGCCACGGCCACCACTTCGAGGCCCCTCTGCCTGGCGGCCTCGGCAAAGAGCAGGGGAAACTGTCCCTTACCCGCGATAAGACCGATTTTCTCTGACATCCACGGGCACCAGGCCCCGCTCGGAGTGTTCCACGAACCAAAGGAGGTGCTCCACCTCAGGAACCCCAGGAATTTCCTGGCGAGCCTTTTCTACGGCCTCCTTGGTGTTCAGTTCGGAGTTGAAAAGAATGTCGTAGGCTTGACGGAGGGCTTGCAGGGCGGTGTCCGACAGGCCGCTGCGCTTGAGGCCCACCAGATTGAGGCCCACCAGCTTGGCCCGGTTGCCCACCGCCATGGTGTAAGGAGGGACATCCCGGGGCACCGCCGAGGCGCCCCCGATGAAGGCATGGCAGCCGATGCGGGAAAACTGGTGCACCGCCACAAAGCCGCCTAAAATGGCCTTGTCCTCCACGGTAATATGCCCGGCCAGGGTGGCGGCGTTGGACATGACCACGCGGTTGCCGATGAGACAGTCGTGGGCCACGTGGGAATAAGCCATGAACAGGTTGCCGTTCCCCACCCGGGTGACCCCGCCGCCGCCGGCGGTGCCGCGGTGCATGGTGGCAAACTCCCTGATAGTGTTGTCGTCGCCGATGATCAGGTGGCTGACTTCCCCGGCAAACTTGAGGTCCTGGGGGATTTCTCCTAAAACCGCAAATTGAAAGATGCGGCAGCGAGCCCCGATGGTGGTGTAATCCCTGATAATCGCGTGGGAACCAATTTCGGTGTTCGGCCCCACCACCACTTTTCCTTCGATGATACTGTAAGGCCCGACCGTGACGCTCTCAGCCAGTTCGGCGGCGGGGTCCACGATGGCCGTGGGATGAATGGCGGCCATCCTAGTCCTCTTTTTTCCCGACCATGGCCATAAGTTCGGCCTCAGCCACCAGGTTGTCGTCCACCATGGCTTTGCCCGCCATCTTGAAGTACTTCTTTTTGCCCTTCAGCACGGTGAGGTCAAGGATGAGCCGGTCGCCGGGCACCACCGGGCGGCGGAAGCGCACCTTGTCCAGGGACATGAGGTAGAGGGCGTCATTCCCCAGGTTTTCCGGGGTGGATAACAGTGCCAGAATACCGGCCACCTGGGCCATGGCCTCTACGATGAGCACGCCGGGCATAATAGGGTTGAGGGGAAAATGGCCCACAAAAAAGGGCTCGTTGACGCTGACGTTTTTCAGGCCGACAATGTGTTTGTCTAAATCAATACTTATAATGCGGTCCACCAGGAGGAAGGGGTAGCGGTGCGGCAAAATTTTCAGGATTTCTTCTATGGTGGGCGGCTGGGTCATGTTTCTGACTTCCTTTCCGGGGGAGCGCTCAGGTGCGCTAATTGTTGTTCAAGTTTTCTCACCCTGCGGTATAGTTCCGGCAGGGTGTGCCAGCTGGCCCAAATCCGGTGGGTTTCTCTGAGGGGCCAGGCCGGAGTGCCCAGGAGCACCTGGTCAGGGGGCACCGAATTGGTGACCCCGGCCTGGGCGCCGATTTGGGTGCGGTCCCCAATGGTGATATGCCCCACCAGGCCGACCTGCCCCCCCAGGCCCACCCATTGCCCGATTTTGCTGGAGCCGGCAATACCCGCCTGGGCCGCCAGGACGCTGTGATCCCCCAGGTCGACATTATGGGCCAGGTGCACCAGGTTGTCGATCTTGACTCCCCGCCCCACCCTGGTCTCCCCCAGGGCGCCCCGGTCAATGGTGACGTTGGCGCCGATTTCCACATCGTCTTCGATGACCACCGTACCCACCTGGGGGATCTTCAGCTGGCCCTCGGGGGTGGGAATAAAACCAAAGCCGTCGGCGCCGATGACCGCGCCGCTGTGGATGAGCACCCGGGCACCCACCCGGCAGCGCTCCAGGACGGTGACGTTGGGGGAGAGATAGGTGTCATCCCCAATAACGGTTTCCGGGCCGACATAACACCCCGGCATGAGGGTGACCCGGTCCCCCAGGCGCGCGCCGTCGCCCACAAAGACCAGGGGGGCGATGGCCACCTCCTTCCCCAGGCGCACATCGGCCCCCAGAGAGGCCTGAGCGCTGACCCCGGTCCAGCCGGGCCGGGGCCGGGCAAAGAGGGCCGCCACCCGGGCATAGGCTAAATAGGGGTGGTCCACCACAATGAGGGGTTTATCCAGGGTGGCCCATTGAGGGGAGACAATAACGGCTGCGGCCCGGGTGGTTTTCCCCAGGCGGACAAAACGGGAATGGGCGATGAAGGTGATGTCCTCAGGGGTGGCCTGGTCAACAGGCGCCAGGCCTCGAATTATCAGATCGGCAGGTCCCCGGAGTTCCCCTCCCAGCAGGGCCGCCAGTTCGCCCAGGGTCTTACCCATGATTAAGGCTTACTTGAAGCGTTCACGCACCTTCTCAGTGACGTCCAGGGACTTGTCCCGTACAAAAACTCCGGCCTTGGGAAAAACGATATCCAGATTATTTTCGCTGGCCACCGCTTCCACAGCTTTGCTCATCTTGTCCATTAGGGGCTTCATTTCCTTCTGGTAGCTCTCCTGAAAAGAACGGGCAGCGCTGTCTTTGGATTTCTGGATTTCTTCAATTTTTTTCTGAAATTCAGATTCTTTCCGCTTCCTGGCCTCATCTTTGATGATGCCGGACTCGGCCTGCTTCTGGAAATCCGCCAGTTGCTGGCCCAGTTCCTGCTCCCGCTGCTGCAAGGGGCGGCCCAGTTCCTCGGACTTTTTCTTCAGCGAGCCTTCGATGCGCTTATAATCAGGGGACTTGTTGATAATGTCCTCGATATCCACCACGCCGATGCGCAGTTCCTTGGCCACAGCCGGGGTAAGCAACAAAGACATCATAAAAATTAGACAGAATAACAATACCAACTTCTTCATCGATAACCTCCTTGGGTATTAAACTTATCCTTGATAACCCCACAGTAACGTTTTTTTGCGGTGCCTGGGAAGGCCAGGGCAGCCGGCCGCAAGTCTGTTTAAAAGGTGCCGCCGATGGTGAACTCCCAGGCGCTTTGTTGCTCATAACTCTTTTTGTTCAGGTTGTAGCCCCACTCCACCCGCAACGGCCCCATGGGTGAAAACCACCTGATGCCGCCGCCGAGGCTGGTGCGGACGTTGGGAACCACGGCTTGGGCGTTGGAGCTATAGACATTGCCACAATCAAAAAAGACCAGCCCCACAATCCCATATTTATGCAGACGGGGCATAGGAAAGCGGTACTCCGTGTTGATTTGAAAAAATCTGTTGCCACCAATGCGGTCGTTGGTGTTCGGGTCTCTGGGACTGATTTGGGCGTATTTAAAGCCCCGGATGGTGTCAATACCCCCCAGGTAAAACAACTCATAGGCCGGCTGCTGACCGTAAGACAATCCCTGGATGAGCCCACACCTGGCATGAAACACGCCCACCGTGTTCCACTTCAAGGGATAGTAAAAGGCTGCGTCCAGGATATAGCGGAGAAAGGCGACATCCCCTCCCAGGCCGGCCCATTCAATGGAAATGCTCTGGTCAGAACCCTTGGTGGGGGTAAACAGGGAGTCCCGGCTGTCACGGCGGATCCCGATGGTCATCGCGCTGGTATTGTTTATTTGGCTGGCCTCCAGGATGGCGGGGGTCAGCTGGGCGGAATAAGAAAGGTCCGTCAATTTGACATTCTCAAACCGGTAACTCCCGAAGACCCGAGTGTATTTCCACTTAAGGGGGTGGACCAGGCGGATGGAGCCGCCAAAGCTGGTGCGGGTGTATTCATCATAGGCCCGGGCCCAGTTGTAGGCGTCGATGCCCAACCCCAGGGGCCGGTCAAAGAGATAGGGCTCGGTAAAGCTGATGCGGTAGCGGCTGGCGACGAACCCCAGCATGGCCTGCACCTGGAGCCGTTGGCCCCGGCCGAACAGGTTGTTCTGACTGACCTCCAACATGCCCACCAGCTTGTCCTGGGTGCTGTAGCCCACACCCACCCCGAAGGATCCCGTCGGCCTTTCTTTGACGGTGATTTTCATGTTCACGCGGTCCGGGGTGGTGCCGGGGGTAGTGCTCACGTTGACGTCTTCGAAATATTCCAGGCGCTTCAGGTTCTTCATGCTCTCTTTGAGCTTGGTGGCGCTGAACAGCTCCTGTTCATAAATCCGCAGCTCCCGGCGGATCACCTTGTCCCGGGTCTTGACGTTGCCGGCGATCTCGATGCGCTCAAAGGTGACTTTTTTTCCTTTGTTAATGTCGAAAGAGATGTCTACGGTGCGGTTCTGGTCGTTTTCTTTCAGGAGTGGCGTAACATCTGCATTGGCGTACCCCTGGTCAGCATAGAGGTCGTTGAGGTTGGTGATATCCCCTTGGACCACCTCCCGGCTGTAGATGGCTGTCTTGTTGATAACCAGCTTCTTCAGCAACGCTTCCTTATCTTCTATGAGGTCTCCCTGGAGGTCCACCTTGCCCACCCTGAACTGGGAACCTTCGCTCACGGGAAAGGTTATATAGGCGCTGCCCTGCCGCACCTCGATTTTGGGTTCCCCCACCTTGGCCTTGATGTAGCCGTTATTAAAATAGAAGGCCCCGAGCTTTTCTGCATCCCGCTCCAATTTTTCCTGAATAAGCTTGCCTGCGCCCGTAACCCGGGACACCAGGGGGAGACGGCTCTTTTCCTTGGTCTCCAGGATCTTCTTAAGCTTGCTGGGTTGAAAAGCGGTAACCCCTTCAAATTTGATTTCTTTGATTTTTACCGGCCCGCCCTCATTGACGTTAAACACAAGGTTCACTTCCTGGGGGGTGACGGGCTGCAGGGTATAGGTGATGGTCGCCCCAAAATAGCCCTTGTCCCGATAGAGCTTTAAGGCTTTTTCGACGGCATCTTTGATGGCCGGTTCATTGGCCACGGACAGAGACTTTAATTCCATGGCGTCAAGAATAGTCTTTTCCTTGACCTTAAAGTTGCCCCGGATAGTAGTATGGCGGATGGATGGTTTTTCGGTGACAATTACTGTCAGGACCCGGCCTTCAGGGGAGTCGCTGGTATCGAATTTGACGTCGGTGAAATAGCCCATCTTGAAGATGGCCTTCAGGTCTTCCCGAAGGCGGACGGGCGAGATGCTATCCCCCTCCCGGGTTTGCATGACCCCGACAATGGCGTCCGATTCAACCCGGCGGTTCCCCTTCACGGCGATGCGGCGCAGGCGCTCTTTGCCCAGCGTGCGCAGGGCCGCTTCCCCGGCCAACTGGCGGCTCATACCGGGAAGGGAGGAAATGCCCGTGCCCTGTTGCTTCAGAAGAATAGGGGCCTGCTGGCCGGTAAGATCCAGGAGGCGGGCTTCCAGGGAGACGGCCTCCCCCACGACAACCAGCTGCCCGGTGATGACCGTGTCGGCTCCCAGCCTCCGGCCGATATCCTTGGCCTGATCCTCGCTGGGCGGTGCTTTTAGATCTGAAAGTTCTTTGTTCAGATCCTCCTGGGGAACCAGGGCAAAGCCATCGGCTTTGAGACGCTCCTCAAAGTCCTGGCGCACCTTGTCCCCCAGGTATTCCCGGGGGATTTTGCTCAAAACCGCAAAGGGAAAGACGGCCACCTTTTTAAAGGTCATCTCCGGTTCCTGGGCCAGGCCCAGACCGGTGGAGATCCACATAATCAGAAAAATTGCCAAGAGTAGACGTCGCCGCAACTCAGTCTCCCCGTATGGTAATGGCCTTGCCTTCCACCAGGGTGATCCGGCGGTCCAGGGCCTTGGCCAGTTCCAGGTTATGGGTCACGATCACCGAAGTCAGCCCCTGCTCGCGATTCAAGTCCAGGAGCAATTCCTGGACCGCATGACCGCTCTGGGGGTCCAGATTGCCCGTGGGTTCATCCGCCAGCAGGACCTCCGGTTTGAGCACCAGGGCCCGGGCCACCGCCACCCGCTGCTGTTCACCCCCCGAGAGCGTGGAAACCCGGTGCCGCAGCCGGTGTGCCAGGCCCACCCGCACCAGCATGGCCTCCGCATCTTCTTTGGCCTGGGATTTAGGCGTCCGGGCAATAAGGGCCGGCATCATGACATTTTCAAGGGCGTCAAATTCGGGCAGGAGGTAATGGAATTGAAAGACAAAGCCCACCTTGCGGTTGCGAAAAGCCGCTAACCGCCGGTCATCCAGGGCGAAAACCTCCTCCCCTTCCCAAACAACCAATCCCTGCGTGGGGCGCTCCAGGGTCCCCAAAATATGGAGCAGGGTGGATTTGCCCACCCCGGAAGCCCCCACCACAGCCAGGGTCTCCCCAGCATAGACATCCAGGTCCAGGCCCTTGATGACCTCCACCAGAATGCCGTTGCTGGTAAAGGTTTTGACCAGGCCCCGCACCGCTATTTTCACAGCTGGGGATGCGATTGTCGCTGCGATTGTCATGGAGTTCAATTCAGGATTCTCTACCTTAACACGTTCTCAACAGGGCGTCAATTATGCCGGCGTCTCTGCCCTATTCGTATCTAATGGCTTCCACCGGGTCCAGACGGGAGGCCTGCCAGGAAGGGTAGAGCGTGGCCAGGAAGCTGATGAGCATGGCTGCCCCCACAATAAACACCAGGTCCATGGTTTGGATCTTCACCGGCAGGGTGGAAATAAGATAAATGTCCCGGGGGAGCTTGATGAATTCGTAGCGCTGCAGGAGCGCGCACATGACCAACCCCAGAACCACCCCCAGGGCGGTGCCGAAAAACCCGATGAGCAGACCGTCCATCACAAAAATCCTCATGATGCTCTGGCGCGTGGCCCCCATGGATTTCAAGATGGCGATTTCTTTGGTTTTCTTCATCACCATCATAAACAGGGTGGAGGCAATGCCGAAAGCCGCCACCAAAATGATGAGGGTGAGAATGACGAACATGGCGATCTTCTCCAGTTTCAGGGCGGAGAAGAGGCTGTAGTTCATGTTGATCCAGTCCCGGGCGTAATAATTCTGCCCTAGCTTGGCCACAATGTCCTGGCCCAATTCCTGGGCGGCATAAATGTTCTTGATGGTCACCTCGAGACCGGTGACCCGCTCCCCGAACCCCAAAAGCTCCTGAATGGCGGGCAGGCTGACATAGACCAGGGAGTTGTCAAATTCATACATGCCGGAGTGGAATAGGGCAGCCACCCGGAACAGGCGTAGACGGGGGAGCTGCCCCATGGGCGTCAGGGTCCCCCGGGGGATGTACAGGTTGAAGAAATCCCCCACCCGCAGGTCGAGGCGTTTGGCCAGTTCGTTGCCCAGGGCCGCAGGCGGGGGCTCGCCCGGCTCAAACAGGGACAACGCCTCGAAACTCCCCCCCAGCACCTTCAAATTGTCGGGGCCGCCGGCCTTGAGGATGCTGACGTCCAACCCCCGGAGCATGCCGCCTGAAATGGTGCCCGGCGTGGAAAACATCACCGGGGTGTAAAGGTAGGGCTGCACCGTATTCACCCCGGGCATGGTTTTGATGCGGGCGGCCACCTGGTCGTACTGGCTGATGCGCCCTTCCTTGGACAGGACGATAATCTGGGGATTGACGCTCAGGATTTTCTTTTTCAGGTCTTCGTCAAACCCGGTGATGACACCGATGACCACGATGAGGGCCATGACCCCCACCGCCACCCCGGCTATGGAGAACAGGGTCGACAGGGAAATAAAGCCCTTCTGCCGCCTGACCCCCCGCAGCATGCGCAGGGCCACAAAGGTCTCAAAAAAACCCATGATTACCTCTCCGGCCTGAGCAGGGGAAAAAGAATAACGTCTCGGATGGAGGGCGAGTCGGTGAGGAGCATCACCAGCCTGTCGATGCCGATGCCTTCCCCCGCGGCGGGGGGCATGCCGTACTCCAGGGCCAGGAGAAAGTCTTCGTCCACCGCGTGGGGCATCTCTTCGTCCCCCGCGGCATGGGCCGCCATTTGCTTTTCGAAGCGCTGCCGCTGGTCGTCCGGGTCGTTGAGCTCGCTGAAGGCATTGGCCATTTCCCGGCCCGCAATGAACAGCTCAAAGCGGTCCACCACTTCGGGATTGTCATCGTTTTTCCGGGACAGGGGGGAGGTCTCCGTGGGATACCCCAGGACAAAGGTAGGCTGGATTAATCTAGCCTCCACGTTGAGGTCGAAAAGCTTGGTCAAGGCCCGGCCGTAGCCTTCCCCGGCCCGAAGCTGCACCCCTTCCTTCAGGGCCAGGTCCACGAGCTTTTCCCGGTCGGCCACCACTTCGGCGGGAATGCCGCCGATTTCCGTGAGGGACTCCCGCAAATCCAGGCGCCGCCAAGCCCGGGTGAAATCGATCTCCTGGTCCTGGTAAGTGAATTTCAGGGTCCCAAAAATCTCCTGGGCCAGGAAGCAGAAGAGCTCCTCGGTGAGGTCCATGAGGTTCTCGTAGGTGGCGTAGGCCTGATAAAACTCCAGCATGGTGAACTCCGGGTTATGGAGGCTGGAGAGGCCCTCGTTTCTGAAATTGCGGTTGATTTCATAGACCCGGTCGAACCCGCCCACAATAAGGCGCTTCAGATAAAGCTCCGGGGCAATGCGCAGATAGAGCTGCATGTCCAGGGCCTGGTGATGGGTGATGAAGGGCTTGGCCGTGGCCCCCCCGGGGATGGGCTGCATCATGGGGGTCTCCACCTCCAGAAAGCCACGTTCATCCAGGAAGAGGCGCATGAGCCGGGTGATGGCCGCCCGGGTGCGGAAGACCTGCCAGACCGGGGGGTTCATGAGCAGGTCCAGATAACGCTGGCGGTAGCGGGCCTCCACGTCGGTGAGGCCGTGGTACTTTTCGGGCAGGGGCCGCAAAGACTTGGTGAGAACCCAGAAGCGGCTCACCGCCAAGGTGAGTTCGTCGGTCTTGGTGCGGAACAGCGTCCCCTCCAAGCCCACAAAATCGCCGATATCCAGCTTCTTGAACCAATTGTAGGCCTCATCCCCCAGGACCTCCCGCTGCACATAGGCCTGGAGGCGGCCGCTGCCGTCCTGGAAATGGCAGAACACGGCCTTGCCGAACTTGCGCATGAGCATGAGGCGGCCAGCCAGGCGGAAGGTGGTGGTGAGCTTTTCCAGTTCCGGGCCGGTCATGGCCCCATAGCCGTCTATAACCTGGGCCAGCGCGTGGCTGGGGACAAAGCGGTTGAAGAAGGGATCCAGGCCCCCCTGCCGCAACTCTTGGGTTTTTTCCCGGCGCTGGGCCAGAATATGGTCTGCTAATGACATGATGGGAGTCGTCTTGAGCCTTACTTCACAAAGGATTAATCTGATAGTATGTAAATCGATCTAGCCTGTTAGTCAAGCCCAAAGTAAGGATCGTTAAGGGAGGCAAGGTTGGTTGGACGCCTGGAAGACAGGGGTAGGGGCACGGCATGCCGTGAAGATGGAATATTGAAAGTGGCGGGAGGCGCGGCGCTTTCCCGCCCGACGCCTCCAGAAGAGGCTTTGTAGAGCACTCACTCATGAGCCGGTGACCTCTCAAAACCATGGAAACCCCAGTGGCACAGGTGTCCTCACCTGTGCTTTCCCATCCTTCTCGGACCGACATTCGATGAGGCGCCGCCAGAGCCCTCCCCTCTCTTGAGCCCTGAACCTTTAACTTTGCCCCACCATTTTTTTCTTTTCTGTTTATTGTTTTAAATTTTTGGTAAAATTACTTTTATTGCTAATGGTTGAGTTGCATACTTTTTTTCTGGAAATGAGCACCACGGCCGGGACCGACATTTTGGACATCACGCCCCAGGTCCAGGAGTTGGTGGAGGCTTCGGGCTTGGCCCGCGGCTTGGTGCACCTGTTTATCTCCGGCTCCACCGCGGCTCTGACCACCATCGAGTATGAGTCCGGGGTGGTAAACGACTTGAGGGCGGCCATCGAACGCCTCTTCCCCCAAAATATCCCTTACGAACACGACCAGCGTTGGGGCGACGGCAACGGCTACGCCCATGTCCGGGCCGCGTTTTTCAAGCCCAGCCTCTCTGTCCCCCTGGCGGACGGCCGCCTGCAGTTAGGCGACTGGCAGCAGATCGTGCTGCTGGATTTCGACAACCGCCCCCGCCGCCGCCGCATCCAGGGGCAGGTCCTCGGTCTTAATCCCTAACCACTGTGAAACCCTCCCACATCTCCCAAAAAAGCATTACCGATCAAATCACCCTGGCAGATAACGCTTTGGCCCAGTTGTTGTTTGGCGAGCAGGGGCAAAATCTTCGCCTCATCGGCCGCCTTTTGGGGGTGAAGCTCGCCAGCCGGGGTCACCAGGTCACGGTGGAGGGACCCGAGCCCCAGGTGAAGCTGGCCCGCCGGGCCCTGGAGGAACTGTATCAGCTCCTCGAGACCGGTTATGCCTTATCGCCCCAGGACATCCAGCACGCCGTGAAAATACTCCAGGGCCAGGAAGAGACCGGGCTTAAAGAGATTTTCCTGGACACCGTTTACATTTCCGCCATGAAGCGGCGCATCACCCCCAAAAGCGTCACCCAGAAGCGGTACATCGAGGCCATTCGCAATTACGACATCGTCTTCGGGGTGGGGCCGGCGGGCACCGGCAAGACCTATCTGGCCATGGCCATGGCGGTGGCGGCCCTCATGAACCACGAGTTCATCCGCATCGTCCTGGCCAGGCCTGCGGTGGAAGCGGGAGAAAAGCTGGGGTTTCTGCCGGGGGACCTCTATGAGAAGGTCAACCCTTATTTGCGTCCCCTCTATGATGCGCTCCACGATATGATGGATTTTGACAAAGCCACCCGCCTGGTGCAGCGGGGGATTATCGAAGTGGCCCCCCTGGCTTTTATGAGGGGCCGCACCCTTAATGATTCTTTTGTTATCCTGGACGAGGCCCAGAACACCACCCCGGAACAGATGCTCATGTTCCTCACCCGCCTGGGTTTCGGCGCCAAGGCGGTGATCACCGGGGACGTCACCCAGATTGACCTCCCCAACGGGGCCACCTCGGGATTGGTGGAGGCCCGCCATTTGTTAACGGGTATCGAAGGCATCGCCTTTATTCATTTCACGGAACGGGACGTGGTGCGCCATCCTCTGGTGCAGGACATTATCCGGGCTTATGAAGCCCGCCGGCAGAAAGCCGCCGCCTCCCTGAAAGACGATGTGCGCCATGGCAGGTAACGAGCTGTCCACCAAGATCTCCCGCCTGCGGGACTGGCTAAGGGCTCAGGTGCCCAACTGGGGCTGGTCTGCGAAACGTAAGGCGCCCCTGTCATCAAAACAAGACAGGTTTGCCAAAATATTTTTGCTGGTTATTTTGAGCCTGGCCCTGGCTTTTATCCTTACGCCCGACCCCCGCAGACCCCTTGGCGAATACCAGGTCAATGCCATCGCCCAGGAGAGCATCAGGGCTACGGGGGACTTTCAGGTGGAAGACGTGGAGACCTCCCGTAAACGCCAGCGGGATCTGCTGGCCGCGATGCCTCCGGTCTTCGACCTGGACGATCAGGTAATCAACAAAATCCAGGAACGTCTGCGCCAGAGCCTGGAATTCCTGAATCGAACCTCCCGGGAGATCATCAAGGAGATTACCTCGCCGCCAGGGGGGAAAAATCCGCCCCCCAAGCCAGCTTTCTCGGCAATCTACCCGAAACTTCTCAGTCATAAACCGGAGTTTGACCAGATTCTGGGGACGAGTTTGCCCACCACCACGTTCCAGCTTTTGGCCAAATCCGAGCTCTCCCCAGCCTTGGAAGCCTTGGTGGCGCAAGTTATCGAACAGGTGTATCGACAGGGGGTGATCGCTGCCCAGTCTTTCCCCCAGCCGAGGCCCATGGAGATTGTCCTGCGCAACCTGACCACCCGGGAGGAAAAAACTGTCCAGGCGCCTTTTCCTTTTCTGGTGGTGGATAACCTGCGCAAACCCATGGCCAGCTATTGCCGGGAGATAGCCTCGGATTTCTCCCCCCCTGACCGCCTCCTGGTGTGCGACCTGGTGCAGCACCTGGTCGTCCCCAACATTACCTATAATCCCGCAGAAACCATTGAGCGCCAGCAAAAAATTATCAAAGAATTTCGTCCCACCTACTTCAACGTAAGCGCCGGTGAGCTTATCCTCCATGAGGGTGAACGCCTCACTCCCATGCATCTTGCCAAAATCAAGGCTCAGGACGCCACTTATACCCCCGAGCGGGGTTTTCTGGTTTTTCTGGGGACCTTTTTAAGCTTGGCCCTGACTCTGTGGCTGGCTTACAACCTGGCTCGCATCTCCTTGAAAAATTTTTCCACCCGGCTGCGGGACCTGCTCTTTCTGTCCGTTTTGCTCATTGTTTGTCTTTTGGCCAACTACGGGCTTATCAGCCTGTCGGCCATCATCTCCCCCCTGAAGCCCATGATGGGGAAAAACCTGATTTATGCCATCCCCATCGCGCTCGGCCCCATCTGCGCGGCTTTATTTCTGGGTCTGGAGACCGGCTGGGTCATGGCCTTTTTGCTGGCCACCCTGTCCGCCCTGCTCCTGCCCAAGCCCTTCCCCCTGTTTCTCTATCTGGTGAGCGCCGGTCTTATGGGAGTCTGGGGAGTCAGGCATTATCAGCAGCGCCGTTCCCTGATCAACACCGGCCTGGCCATCTGCGGCGTCAATCTCCTCATGGTCACGGCCTTTAAATTGCTGGAGTATCCCATCAGCGCCCGGGACCTCCTTTTAGGGCAGCTTTTTGCCTTAAGCGGCGGCTTCCTTACCGGGATTCTGGCCCTGGGTTTGACCCCCATCATCGAGATGCTCTTTGGCTACACCTCCAACATCCGCCTCCTGGAGCTTTTGAACCTGGAGCAGCCCCTCTTGAAAGAGCTCATGCTGGTGGCCCCGGGCACCTATCATCACTCCCTGGTGGTGGGCCAGATCGTGGAGGCCACCGCCCTGGCCATCGGCGCCAACCCCATGCTCGCCAAGGCCGCGGCTTATTATCACGACGTCGGCAAAATCAAAAAGCCGGCTTACTTTGTGGAAAACCAGTTCGGGGGGGAAAACAAACACGAAAAGCTGGCCCCCTCCATGAGCAGCCTTATCCTCACCGCCCACGTCAAGGACGGGGTGGAGCTGGCCCGGAAGCAGCAACTGGGCGAGAGCATCTGCGACATCATCCAGCAGCACCATGGCACCTGCCTCATCAGCTTTTTTTTCACCAAGGCCAAAAATCAGGCGTCTGACCCCGACAAGGTCAAAATCGACGATTACCGCTATCCCGGTCCCAAGCCCCAAACCAAGGAGGCCGGACTGGTGCTGGTGGCGGATCAGGTGGAGGCGGCCAGCAAAACCCTCACCGACCCCACCCCGGCCCGCATCCAGGGCATGGTCCAAAAAATCATCAATAATATTTTTGCCGACGGCCAGCTGGATCAGTGCGAACTCACCTTAAAAGAGCTCCATCTCATTGCCAAGCACTGCACCAAGATCCTGAGCGGCATTTTCCACCATCGCGTCCAATATCCCACCCCCGCCGAAAAGACCCGGGCCCATGAAGATCTGGATAAGCAACAGGCAAAGAAAAACGGCGTTAAGCCTGGCAACGGTCAAAGAAAAAGCCAGGAAGATCTTAAACGCCTTGGGATGGGCTGAGGCCGAGCTCTCTCTGACCGTGGTGAGCGACCGGGCCATGGCCCGCTTGAACCGGGAAACCTTTGGCAGGTCCGGGCCCACCAACGTCATCGCCTTTCCTATGGACGGCCAGGGAGAGGTGACCGGGGGCGCTTCACCAGCGCCGCCCGCCCCCGATGCAGCCTCCCACCCACCCCCTGTCCTGGGGGAAGTGGTTATTTCCCTGGAAACCACCCGGCGTCAGGCTGAAGAAAACGGCTGGCCCTGGGAGGAACTCTTCGATTTTTTTCTGATTCACGGTATATTACACCTTGTAGGCCATGACCACGACACCCCCGCCAGGGAACAGGCCATGACCGCCAGGACCTGGGAATTGTTGGATATGTTGAAGAAGTAGGAAGAAACGAAGAAAAGCGCCGTTCGCCATACCCAAGTGCAGGCTTAGCCTCGCGGCTCCTTTTTCCTGGTCAAGAGGCGATTGATTCCGAACGCAGGGTGGGAGAGCGCCGCGCCTACCGCCATTTTATTAAAATTTCCATGAGCAATAAATTGCCCCCTGCCAACTCAACCCAGGACCTCAAGGGACGCCTCCAGACCCTGGTGAATTCCGCCGAAGTCCTCCGGCTTATCAACGACATCACCACCTGCGAGGTGGATTGGGATGATCATCTCTCTTTGTCCCCTGATCTCCAGACATCCCGCGGCCTGGAGCTCTTTCCCTGCTTCACCATGCACTTCCAGGAGCGCTATCTCCAGGTTAAAGGCGCCATTTTCCCCAATATTCCTGAGGGCGGCGAGGGCTTGAGCCATGTGATCACCATGGAGTTGGCCGGCCAAGCCATCGCCTTCCGCCTGACCACTAACCAAACCTACGTCCTATCCCCCTTTCACCTCCGCTTCCTCAGTATGCTTTTCGGCCGCCTGGTCCTGCACCACCTGGTTTTTCCTCTCGACGACAAGCGGGGTCATCTCCAATTTACCCCGTATTCCCTGGAAGAGCAGGTCGTGGCCGGCTATCTCCAGAGCCTTCGGTGGGCGCCCTGCGCCACCATCAAACTGGATGCCCAGGACAACCCTTACATCGGCTCCATGCTTCATTCGGAGAAGGCCCTGCGGCGCTGCGAAATGCCGGGCAGCCACCAGGAGGAGGCCCTCATCCGGGCCTGGCGCCTGTTCAAGCGCCTGCTGTATTATTCCATCGAGGGCGGCCGCCTGTTCACCGGTTTTGCCTTTATTCCCTCCTTCGTGCCCCAGGAAACCATTCAAAGACGCTGGCCCTCCCTGCTGCCATACCGGGAGGACTCACGGCTGTCACTCGATGAAGACCTGCAGGCCCTCAAGCAATTCTTACTCCATGCCGACGGGCGCACCACCTTTCTGGCCATCCAGGACGGCCGCCTTTTCGGCCTGGTGCACCTCACCAAGGGGACTCACCGCCAACTGGCCAGTTCCAGGGCCTGGGACGCGGCCCTGCCCCTGACCTCGGTGTCCTCCCGGGGACGGGTGTCCTTTTGGGTGCCGCTGCGAGGGCGGCAGACCCCCCAGATTCCCCTGGTGGTTCTGGAATACCGCTACGGTCAACTGCGCATCCCCCTTTTTCAGGACATCTTCTGGCTGGAACTGGAGAATCAGCTCAAAGAGGTCTGCCCCCTGTGCGACCGCCCCGATTACCTCTCCCGCCTGAAGCGCCTCCTGGCCATGATAAAGCGCAGCGGCCACGGTGCTATTTTTATTCTGGGATTGACCCCCGAGCAGATGGCTTCACCGGACACGCCGGTGGAAAATCAGGTTTATTTGGAGAAAACCGCTCCCCTAACGGACCGCTGGCTGCCCCATCTCCACGGTATGGCCAAGTCCGACGGCGCCCTCCTTTTTAATATCCAATTGGAGGGGGTGGCCTTTGGGGCCCGCCTTAAGGCCGCGCCGGTCCATCTCCCCCCGGAACGGGACGACCTGGGGAGCGGCATGCGCCACCAGGTGACCCGGGAGTTCACCACCTTAGCCCCCAACCTCCTGGGACTGACCATCTCCCAGGACGGCTACCTCTCCCTCTACCGCCACGGGAAATTGATCAGCCGGTTGTATTGAGCAGATGCTATGCTTGTGTAGGGGCACGGCTTGCCGTGCCCTGATTGGGCATAGCAAGCTATGCCCCTATGAAAGAAATTTATTTTTGGCAACCACTATAGGTATAGATCATACCAAGTTGCGTTCTAATGAGTAATATAGTAGACTGCTCCAAAAATTTAAAAGGGGGCAGTTATGGGAAAGATTACCAAGAGCATCGCCCACCTTTCCAAAGAGGAGATTCAGGCAAAGATCA
>JBAQHL010000214.1:0-2745 GCA_049288295.1 Desulfobaccales bacterium | reverse complement strand
GATGTCTTGGCGGCCATCGACCAGGAAGCCCGGGAACTTGTGGAAAAAACTTTTACCACAGGGAAGCTTCCCGGCGATGCCGCCCTGCAAACCGCGCTGAAATTTGGCCAAAAAGTGGCTGAAAAGCTGGGGGGCAACCTTGAAATCGACAACCTGCTGCGGGGCTTAAACGGCGGCTACATCGAACCGGGCCTGGGGGGCGATCCGTTGCGGAACCCGGAGGTGCTGCCCACCGGCCGCAACTCCTACCAGTTTGATCCCCGCCTCGTTCCCTCCGAAGAGGCCATGCGCCGGGGCAAAGAAATCGCCGCCAACACCCTGGCACATTATCACCGGCTGCACGGCAACTATCCCCAGAGCACCGCGGTCATTCTCTGGGGTTTTGAAACCACCAAGACCCGGGGGGAAACCATCGGTCAGGTTCTCGCCTATCTGGGAGTGGAGATCGAGGCCGACGCCAACCCCTGGTTCAAAAAGCTCAGGGTCATCCCCCTGGAGGAACTGGGGCGGCCCCGGGTGGACTGCCTGGTGCAGATCTGCGGGTTCTTCCGGGACATGTTTCCCAACGTCCTGGAATTATTGAACCGGGCCTTTGACCTGGTGTCCAGCCTGGATGAATCTGAGGAGCATAATTTTGTCCGGGCCCAGACCCGCTCTCTGGAAGAGAAGCTCAAGGACAGGGTGCCCGAGGCCAAGCTCCAGAAACTGGCAACCGGCCGCATCTTCGGGCCCCGGCCTGCGGAATACGGCACCCGCACCATCAATTTAATCGAAAGCGGCGCCTGGAAGACGGAAGAAGAAATTTCCCAGCTTTTCGTCCAGAACATGGGCCACCTTTATGCCAGCAATCTCCACGGGGAGTTGCACCTGGAGGCCTACCAGACCCGCCTGGCCCATATCGATCTCGTAAGTCAGGTGCGGGACAGCCACGAATATGAAATTGCCGACCTGGACCACTACTATGAATTTTTCGGCGGCCTGGCCCGCAGCGTGGAGTCGGTAAGGGGCCGCCCCCCGGCCATGCTGATTTCCGACACCACCAAGGAGTTCATCCGCACCGAATCGGTGGGGGAGGCCCTGAACCGGGGCATCCGCACCCGCCTCCTCAACCCTGCCTGGATCGATGAACTTCTCAAGCACGACTTCCATGGGGCCCAGAAAATCAGCGACCGGGTGGAGTATCTCCTGGGCTTTGCAGCCACCACCCACGCCGTGGACAACTGGGTTTTTTCCGCGGTGACCCAGCGGTATGTCCTGGATGACGACATGTTTCAGCGCCTGGCCGCCAACAACCGCTTCGCGGCCGAGGCCATTCTCAAAAGGCTGGCGGAGGCCTCCCAGCGGGGTTATTGGGCCGCGTCCGATGAGGAGATGCAGGCCCTGTGCGACCGCTATCTGGAGCTGGAAGGCCTCATCGAGGAAAAGATCGACTCATGAAGACCCTTTATTTCACCACCCGGGAATACGTTTTTGCGGCCCTGCTGGCCGGCGCCTTGCTGGCCGTCTCCAGCATCATCATCCCCTTGACCTTGCCCCTGCGCATTCCCGGACTGGCCAACGCCGTCAACGCGCCTTTCGCCTCCTTTTTCCTGGTCATCGGCCTGGCCCGGCTGCGCAAACCCGGCTCTCTGCTGCTCATCCTCGGCATCTATGCCCTTATCTGCCTGATGATCCACCCGGTCATTTTTTTCTTCATCATGACCGGCGCCATGGTGGCGGAAATTGTCTGCTGGCTCATATTCCGCGGCTTTCGCACCCCGAAAGCCCAGGTCACGGGGGTCATTTTGTATGAGTTGGCTTCCTTTCCGGCGGCCATGCTCTTCAGCCTCTGGCTCATGCCCGCCCGGGCCCTGAAGCCGGCCCTGTGGGTGTTTATCGTGGCCGAGGCCGCCATTTTTATCACCGCGCTCCTGGGCGCGCTGGCAGGCTTGAAGGTGGCCCGGGAACTTGCCCGGGCCGGCAAACTGCACATCGAAGACTAACCATGCTGGCTTCCGGTTCATCTCCCCAGACCTCCATAGTGCACCGCCTGCACCCTCTGCTGAAGATTGGGGCGGCCGCCAGCCTCACCATCGCGTCATTGATGTTGGGCAATCCCGCGGCCCTGGCCCTGATTTTACTGTTTTTCCTGGGGATTCTGCTCCTGGCCCGGGTGCGTCCGACCCTGCGGGCCGCATCAGGCCTCTTTCTGCTCCTGGCCCTCGTGGCCCTGGGGAATCTTTGGGCCAGCGCCAACCCTGCCGAGGCCGCCAAGTATTCCCTGCGGTTTGCCATATTCGTCATGGGCGCGCCGGTGTGCGCCGCCACCACCCCTCCCCAGGAACTGGCCCGGGCCCTGGCCCAATGGCGTCTGCCGGCCCCCCTGGTCATCAGCCTTCTTTTGGTGTGGCGCTTTTTCCCGGTGATGCGGGAGGAGGTCCGTGAGATCAGGCAGGCCAACCTGCTGCGGGGCAAGGGTCCGAACGGCAAGGAATGGTACCGGGGCTTTCTCCTGCCCCTGTCCTTTATACTTCTGGAATATTCCGACCGGGTGGCTCTGGCCCTTGAACTGCGGGCCTATGATCCCACCCAACCCCGCACCTGGTATCGCCTGCCGGTCATGCACCGCGCTGATTGGGTCTTTCTCGGCAGCGCCGCCCTGGTTCTTTTTGCGGCAATTTTCTGGGAAATGGTCGGACGTCCGGCATGATTAAGGTTGAGGACTTGCGGTTCCGCTACCATCACCAGGAAAGCGATGCTCTGGAC
>JBAQHL010000213.1:0-2433 GCA_049288295.1 Desulfobaccales bacterium | reverse complement strand
GGCCGGATTTGAAATACCCGCCCTTTGTTCCCGGTGTCCCCAAGTTTCTCGGCCGCCAGCAAAAATATAAGGGCGCGGCCCCCGGAGCCCAGGCCACCCTGACCAAAGCCCCCATCACCAGAGGCGCTCCGGCCCAGGTCCAGAGCACCCCGAACCTGTTTGCCAAAATCCGGGAAAAAGATATTCTGCTGCACCACCCCTATGAAACCTTTGCCCCGGTTATTGAATTTATTCAGCAGGCAGCCGGCGACCCCAATGTCCTGGCCATCAAGCAGACGCTCTACCGCACCGGGGATAATTCGGCCATCGTGGATGCCCTGGTGGCTGCGGCCCAGGCCGGCAAAGAGGTCACCGTGGTGGTGGAACTCAGGGCCCGTTTTGACGAAGAGGCCAATATTCAATCCGCAGCCATGCTGGAGGAAGCAGGGGCCCACCTGGTGTTCGGGGTGGTGGGCTATAAGGTGCATGGCAAGATGGTCCTGGTGGTCCGCCAGGAGGACCAGCATCTGCGCCACTATGTGCACCTGGGCACCGGGAATTATCATCCCAGTACGGCCCGCTTCTACACCGACTATGGTCTTTTCACCTTCGACCAGGTCATCGGCGAAGACGTCCACCGGCTCTTCCTGGAGATCACCAGCCTGGGGAAACCCCTGGCCCTGAACAGGCTCATCGACTCGCCCTTCAACATGCACAAAACCATGGCCGCCAAGATTCACCGGGAGGCCGACAACGCCAGGGCCGGAAAACCCGCCAGAATCATGGCAAAAATGAACCAGCTCACCGAGCCGGAGATCATCAAGAGCCTGTACCAGGCTTCCCAGGCCGGCGTGAGCATCGATTTAATCGTCAGGGGCATGTGCAGCCTGAGGCCGGGAATCCCGGGAATTTCGGAGAATATCCGGGTGCGTTCCGTCGTGGGCCGCTTCCTGGAACACACCCGGGCCCTGTATTTTCACAATGACGGCCACCCGGAAGTGTTCTGCACCAGCGCTGATTGGATGAACCGCAACCTCCACCGCCGGGTGGAGGTCTGCTTCCCCATCGACTCAGCCAAGCTTCGCCAACGGGTGGTGGAGGATCTGGAACTCTACCTTCAGGACAACACCAGCGCCTGGGAGCTGTTG
The DNA here is from genome assembly GCA_049288295.1 of Desulfobaccales bacterium. GTDB lineage: Bacteria > Desulfobacterota > Desulfobaccia > Desulfobaccales > 0-14-0-80-60-11 > JBGSLA01. The sequence continues at coordinate 1,306 of JBAQHL010000213.1, read as the reverse complement.
CCGGACGGCAGCTATAAAAAGATGGAGCCGGACGGCGGGCCGCAGGTGTCTGCCCAGCTTAAGCTCATGGAAAAATACGGCTTCTAGCAGTGGCGGGATTTTTATCCGGGGTTTTCCTCACAGCCTCGCCAGCCACTCGGGATATGATTGGGAGTTGGCCATCCGCAGAGGAGGACCAGGATAGTCCTCTATCAGCCAGAGCAGACTTTGTTCTAATTTAGGCATAGGTTCATCAGGGTTCCCATAAACCTCCAAGGCCAGGGTCCACCAGGGTGAGTCCTTAACCTGCACCCCGGTAATTTCTGTGCTTATCCACCAGGTCAGGTCTTTTTGGCTTTTTGACACCGGCACGAACTTTCCCGGGCCCTCCACCGTGAATTTCCTCAGCCACCTGATTTTTGCGACCGTGACTCTTGAGTGCTCCGGGGTTCCGGCCAGAAAGCTCGCGCTCACCAGGTCACTGATCTTTTTATCCTTCTTCCCCTTGGCATAGCTCCACTTCCATTTATACCACACCTCTGTTCGGCCGCTCACCGCCCCCGCCAGTTCGAGTTCCTGCTGACCTTGCAACAGCTTGATCTCAAACCTGCCTTCCCGCAGTTTGGGCCCAATGCCGGTGTGCCCCGGGGTGCGGAAATAGAGGTCTTCTCTTTTCTTGCCATTCTTCTCGGTGAACCTATCCCCGAAGCGGGGATTTTGCAGGAACCAGTCTTTGACTTCCTTTTCAGATATGGTTCCCGGAAAAAACCACCGTATTTCCAAAGTTATTTCAGGTTCGCTCATGCGCAGCCTTTCTGTTGTCTATTTGCATGTGTCGGGAATTGACGGCTATATCATGTTCCACGAATAGCCTTATAAAAATATCTTTTGTTTTTGTGTAGCCGCAGGCTTTAGCCTGCGCTTAATTTCTTTAATTATTTCCACAAACTAAAGCTTGCGGCTACATTTTAAGAACTCAAAATGTCGGAAATAGTTTTTTTAAAAAAATTCTGAAACATTCCTTTAAGCATAAGGAAGATGGGACGCCCAACGCTTCATCCTGTTGAATCCTTAGCACTGCAACGTTAAGTAGCCCAAAAGTTCTTAAAATCCCCCCTTTCCAAAAGGGGGGTAGGGGGGATTTGTAAACATAACTTGATAGTTAGCTTTTTAGTTAACGAGGTAGGGCTTAGAAAAACTTGACCCCTGGTCAGGCCCCTTCAAAAAGTGGGATTGATGGCAGACAAGTTTGCGGCCCATCAGGGAATAAATGTATTATCCTTGCAGGCCAAAGACAAGGACTTTCCGGCCAGACGGAAATTAAGGT
>JBAQHL010000212.1:0-16476 GCA_049288295.1 Desulfobaccales bacterium | reverse complement strand
CGATTTTTCTGACCGGCCCTATATCAGCCTCATGAAAGAAAAGAAACGGCCTTACATCCCCGATGTAGTTATGGGAAAGTTAGGAAAACCCACCCCCATTGCCTTGCTCCTTGCCCCCATTGTCGTTGGTGGCGAATACAAAGGGTATGCCACGGGAGTTATCGAAATAAAAGAGCTCTTAACAGTGTTTACTCATATTCGAAAACGGTCCAACAGTAATATTACTCTGGTTGACAGTAACTGGCGAGTCATTGCCAGTTCCATGACCGACCAGAAAATCATGTCCCCCTTTTTGCGGCCATATAACCGCAATGGGGAAATACCGGTTAACGAGACCCTTCATTGGGTGCCCGAGCCCGAACCGGGGACCAGCATCATGCAGCGCTGGCGGCACTCTTTGCTGGTCATGGCAATGCCCCTCAGTCCCGACTATGGCTGGAAAGTAATTGTGGAGGAACCCATCCTTCCCGTAGTAGAGCAGATTACCCAGTTCAGTATATACGGCCTGGGTCTGCTCGGTTTCTTGACCTTTTTAACCGTGGCCATCCTGCAATTTTTCAGCAAGGGAATCGTCTCTACTGTGGTAAGTCTTCAGAAGATCACGACATTCTTGCCTGAGCGGCTCGATGGGGCTGCCGACATCGTTTGGCCCAAGTCAAAAATTATGGAGCTGCAGGGTCTCTCCAGCACCTTTCAGAAGATGACTGCGTCCCTGCAGGAGCGCGAGGCCGCGCTGCGAAGACTGAATGATGAACTGGAACAGCGGGTTGAGGCGCGCACGCAGGAGTTGCAGGAAACGATAGCGCAATTAACAGAAGAAATGAGCAGCCGCAAGCGGACCGAGGAGATTCTGAAAGAGTCGGAAGAGCGGGTGCGCTATCTGGCCACCCAGCTTCTGGAGGCTGTGGAAAAGGAGCGCAAACGCATTTCCATGGATCTCCATGATGATGTGGGGCAGTGTCTGTTGGCCCTGAGAATGCAGCTCAACACCATGCTCAGGCAATCCCCCCCAGACCCGTCGATTCGCCAGGGCTTGACCGAATCCGTCGGCTATCTCCTGGAGATTATCGACAAGGTGAGAAACCTCTCCCATGACCTGAGCCCCGCCACCTTAGGAAAATTAGGCCTGACAGAAGCGGTCCGGGAACTCCTGGAAGATTTTCAGAATTACCACGGCATCGCCACAGAAGCCGCCCTGGACGAGGTGGGTCCCCCCTTGCCCCAGGAAGCCCGGGTGGGTATTTACCGGATTCTGCAGGAATTTCTTGGCAATGTGCACAAGCATGCCCAGGCCACCAAGGTGAAAGTGGCCATCACCGCTCTAGAAGATCGGGTGGCCGTTACTATGGAGGACAACGGCATCGGCTTTAACCTGGAAAAGGCGCGGGGCAAATTTCTTCAATCAGAGGGATTGGGGCTCCTGTCCATGGAAGCGCGGGTGCAGATGCTGGGGGGCCGCTTCACCCTGGACAGCCAAAAAGGCAAGGGCACTTGCCTGCATTTTGAAATCCCTCGGACTTCCGGGGGAGAATTTTCAGAAACCCAATGACAGGCAGGCCTGCTGGAATCTCCTGGTGCACGCACATCTTGGACGGCTGATTATTGAATCTCACGGCACAACGAGAGGGATAGGGTAATGGCAGCCATCATCCTGGCAGAAGACCACGTTATGGTGAGACAGGGCTTGAAAAGGATTATCGAAGAAGCCCCTGACTTCAAGGTGATCCACGAAGCCGGCAACGGCTTGGAACTCCTGGAGTTTTTAGCGCAGAGTAAGCCAGATATCGTGATCCTGGACGTTTCCATGCCTCGCCTCGGTGGGCTGGAAGCAGCCCAAAAAATCAAACAACTATATCCTGGGGTAAAGATCCTGATCCTGACAATGCACCAGGATAAACATTATTTCTCTAAGGCTCAGGAAATCGGCGTGGATGGCTATCTTCTTAAAGAGGATGCGGATACTGATCTTAATTCGGCAATTTATACCATTCTCCAGGGCAATACCTATACCTCTCCCCTTCTCAGGTAATTTATGATGCATGTTCCATTCTATATGAAAATATTAGATCCTTCGCTTCGCTCAGGATGACAGAAAGATTTTTCGCAGCACGCCATCAGCCAGTTTGCGGCGGCCATGGGGCCACCCTATAAAACTTTTCAATACAGCTCCTCATGGGCAAGTTATCTGCCAGAAGGGGGTTTCGGGGTTTTGGCCGGGGTTTCCGGTTTCGGGGCCGGGGCAGGGGCTGCGGCGGCGCTCTCCAGACGTTTGCTGGCCTGGAGGGCGGGCTCGAATTTGGGGTTTAAGAGATGGGCCCGGCGATATTCCTGAAGGGCCGCGTCTTTGTTGCCCCAGGCCTCGAGGATGCGCCCCAATTCAAAGTGGTAAATGAAAAACTCCGCTTCCTGGTTGAAGAGAAAGCGAAACTCCTGGAGGGCCTTGTCCCGCTCCCCTTTGCGGGCATAAATCCGGGCCAAATCGAAATGGGCCTCCAGATTGTCCGGCGAATAATCCAGGGCTTGCTTCAGGTAGGCTTCGGCCTGATCCAATTTGTCCCGGTCCAGAGAGTAAAGACGCCCCAGGGTGGCCATGGCATGATAGTTTTCAGGGTCCATTTCCAGGACCTTTTTTAGGTGCTTTTCGGCCTGGTCCCGGTCTTTGTTGTAGAGATGGGCCTTGCCCAGCCAGAAGACGGCCAGGGAAGAATCGGGAGCTAGACGGGCGGTTTCCTGAAATTCTTTTAAGGCCTCAGCAGTCTTTTGTTCGGCCAGAAATCTATGGGCCTGGCGAAAATGCTCCAGGGCCTCTGGGGGAAGGGGAGGGCTCTTTTTCAGGTCTTTGGCGGGCTTGACGCTTTGCTCGCCGGAGGAACATCCGCAGTTTAGAAATAAGCCTGCCAAGGCCAAAACCGCTAAGACGAAAACGAGGGGCTTGCACCGAACCATGCGCTGCATCTCCTTCATGGGATTAACCCGGGGAATTTGTATCTTTTCCCGAGCCGGGCGCCATTACCATAACATACACTGCGGGCAGGATAAAGAGAGTAAGAAAAGTAGCGCTCACCAAGCCGCCTATCACCGTCCAGGCCAGGGGGCTCCACAACTGGTAGCCTTCCTGGCTTTCCAGGGCCAGGGGCAGGAGCCCCAGGATGGCGGTGACGGAGGTGATGAGGATGGGGCGCACCCGGTCCTGGGTCCCCCGGATGACGGCTGCCAGGAAAGGGCGTCCCTGGCGGCGGAGTTGATTGATGTGGTCCACGAGCACTATGGCATTGCTGACCACAATGCCGGCCAGGGCCAAAGCCCCCACATAGACCGCGGTGCTCACCGCGAAACCTGCCAGCCACAAGGCCGCCACCACCCCCACCAGGGCCAGGGGCACGGAACACATGATGACCAGGGGCGTGCGGAAAGACTCGAACAGGGCGGCCATCACCATATAAATCAGAAGAAGAGCCAGGCCCAGGGCGGCAAGGATTTCCCGGCGGGTTTCCTGGAGTTCCTCGAAGCTTTGGCCCAGGCGGATGTCGTAACCCGGGGGGATGGCGATGCCCTGGATGACGGCCTGCACCCTGGTAGCGGCGCTCAGGACGTCGATGTCCCGGGCCTCGGCGGTGAGCTCCAGGGCCCGGCGCTGGTTCAGGCGATGGATTTCAAAGCGTTCCATGGAGCGGCGCACCTGGATGGCAGGCCAGATGGGGGCCTGGACCTGGGTAGAGCCCGTGGCGCGGGGGATGGTGAGCTCCTGCAACACCCGCAGACTGGCCCGGTCCTCGGAGGGCAGCCGGGTGCGCAACTGCACCTCCCGCCCCGCTTCCCTGAGAGGCGTGGATAAAGGGCCGGTGAGGGCTGCCCGGATGCCGTAGGCAATGTCGGCGGCGGTGAGCCCCAGGTAGGCGGCGCGGCGGTGGTCCACCTGGATTTCGAACTCGGGGGTAGGATTTTTCAGGTGAATGGCCACATCACGGAGTTCCGGAAGTTCGCTCAATCGCTGGCGCAGGTCCATGGCCAGGCTGATCATGGGAGGGACTTCCGGGCCGATGATTTCCACGGATACGACATTGTCACTTTCTCCCCGCTGCTCCAGTTGAAACTGCACCAGGGCAAAGGGGAGTTCATTGATGAGGGGACGCAGGCGCTCCACCAGGGCCGCGGTGGTGACCCGGCGGTCCCGGGAAGGCGACAGACGCACCCGCAGGGTGGCGGCATTGCCCTTGATCTCGGTGGACACGTCCTTTATTTCGGGTTGGCCCATGATCTTTTTTTCGGCCTGCTGGACAAGCCTGGAGGTGAACTCGGGGACAGTGGCCGGGGGAGTCTGCAGGATCAGGGTGAACTCCCCCAGGTCAACCCGGGCGGTGGTTTCAAAACCCAGGCGCTGGAGGGGAAACAGGCTCAGGACCAGGAAAAGAAAAGCAACGGTCACCCAGAAAAGGCGATGGCGCATAACCCGGATAAGCCAGCGGCGGTGCCAGCGGGTGACAAGGGTGAACCACGTGGCCTCCCGGCGGGGCGGGGGAAAACGGGCGGCCAGGACCGGCACCAGGACCACGGCCACCGCCAGGGACACCAGCAAGGAGAAAGACACGGTATAAACCAGGTCCTGATAGAGGAGGCGCACCTTTTTCTGAAAGAAAAAGACCGGGAAAAATACCCCCAGGTGCACCAAAGTGGAGGCGGTGATGGCCTGGAGGACCTCCCGGGTCCCCCGGGCCTCGGCCTCCGGGGATCGATATCCCGCCCGGTGGCAGCGGTAGATGTTTTCCACCACCACGATGGCGTTATCCACCAGCATGCCGATACCCAGGGTGAGGCCGGCCAGGGAAATGACGTTTAAGCTGATACCCGTGAGGTACATGAAGGCGAAGGTGCCCAGAACCGAAATGGGGATGGCCAGGGCAATGGTGAGGGTGCTGTAGAGATGACGCAGAAAAAACCAGACCACCAGGACTGCAAACAATCCCCCCAGCAGGGCCGCATCCCGCAAGCGGTTCAGGGCTTTGACAATGAAATCGCCTTGATCATAAATAACTTCGGTGAGCACACCCGCGGGCAGGTTTTTCTGGATGCCTTCCAGGGCCCGGCGCAGGGCCGCAGTTAGTTCCACAATGTGGCTGCCGTGCTCCCGCCGGACGGTGACCATGACCCGGGGCTCACCCTGGAAGCGGCTCATCACTTCCGTTTCCTGGGAAGCGAAGCGCACCTTGGCCAACTGGCCCAGGCTGACCACCGAGCCGGCCGGGGTGCGCAAAACCCCGAAACGGCGGATATCCTCAAGCCGGCGGAATTCCCCCAGGGATCTTAGGGGCAGGCGCAGGTGGCTCTGGCTCAAAAAGCCCGCGGCCACATCAATATTGGCCTGTTTTAGGGCCTCGGAGAGATTGAGCACGGAAAGATTCAGGGCCCGCAAGCCCTCCAGGTCCGGTTCTATGACCACTTCCAGCTGCTGGCCGCCGATGACCTCGGTATGCACCACGCCCGGCACCCTGGCCAGGTTCTTCTGGACCAGGTCTTCCCCGGCCAGGCGCAAGGAAACCAGGTCCAGGGAGCCAAACAGGCTGATGACCATTACCGGGGCGGACCCGGGGTCGTACCTGGTGATTTGCGGGGTGCGGGTGTCTTCGGGGAAGCGGGCCTGCAGGGGCTGCAGGCGCTCCCTGAGTTCCTGGACCACGTAATCGATGGGCGTCCCCATTTCAAAGGTGAGGCGAAATTCGGCGGACCCCTCCCGGGAATAGGAGCGCATGCGCACCAGGTGATTGAGGGAGGCCAGGGCCGCCTCGATGGGCTTGGTGAGGGACTGCTCGATTTCCGTGGGGCTGTAGCCGCCCAACTGCACGCTGACGGTGAGCGCCGGGTATCTGACCTCGGGCAGCAGATCCAGGGGCAGCATGAAAAAGGAGATGCCGCCCAAAAGGACCAGGGCGGTGAAGGCCATGATGACGGCAAGGGGCCGGGAAAGGACGCGGCGGATCATGTCAGCTTCGGCCGGCAGAACGCCATTTTTGCAGGAATTCCTCACCCTTCAGATACATGAGCGGCACCAGGAACAGGGTCAGGAAGGTGGAAGCTAGCAAACCCCCGATGACGGTCAAGGCAAGAGGGACCCGGAGTTCAGCCCCTTCACCCCGGCTCAGGGCCAGGGGCAGGAGGGCCAGGATAGTGGCCAGGGTGGTCATGAGGATGGGGCGCAGCCGGGCCCGGCTCCCCAGGACCACCGCATCCTTCAGGGATTGGCCCTGGCGCCGGAACTGATTGGCCTGGTCCACCAGCAAAATGGAGTTGTTGACCACAATACCCCCCAGCATGATGGCCCCGAAAAATACCCCGAGGCTCAGGCCCCAGCCGGTTAACCCCAGGGTCAGGGCCACTCCCACCAGAGCCAGGGGAATGGCCAACATGATGATGAGGGGGTTAAACAGGGACTCGAACTGGCCGGCCAGGAGCATGAAAACCAGGATAATGGAGAGGAGCAGGGCGCCCAGCAGGGCATAAAAGGAGCGCTGCATTTCCTGGGCCTCGCCGCCCCGGACCAGGGTATATCCCGACGGCAGGGGCAGATCCTTCAGGGCCCGGTCCATGTCGGCCTGAACCCGGCCCCGGCTGCGGTCCACGATGTTACCCCGGATGGAGACGATTCTTTCCTGATTCAGGCGCTGGACCTCCCGCACCCCGGGGCCTTTTTCCACCCGGGCCACTTTGAGCAGGGCAATGTCGGTTTTCAGGGGCTGGGAATACAAAGAAATCTGCTCGAGACTGGGGAGGGTTTCTCTCTGGGCGGAGTTCAACTGCACCCGAATATCGATGTCCTGGTCTCCCTGGCGGAATTGGCTGGCCACCTCCCCCTGAATCAGGGTCTTGAGGGCCTCGCCGATTTCCTTGACGGAGAGGCCGAAGGCGGCGGCCCGTTCCCGGTCAATGACGATGCGGGATTCCTGGCCGTATTTTTCCAGGCTGATCTCCAGGTCCTGCAAACCGGGAATGCCCTTGATCCTGGTGAGCGCGTCCCGGGACAGCCGCTCCAGGGTGTCCAGGTCATGGCCCTGCAGGGCCAGGAGTTCAGGAGCCTGGGCTTTCTGGCCCCACCATTGCCCCAGGCTTTGGGGAAAAATAAACTCCAGGGGGAAATCCGTGACAGCTGCCAAACGGGGTTTGAGTTCATCCAGCCAGGCCGCAGTGCTCCGGGGAGAGCCCCCCTGGGATTTCAGGGTGACGGTGATGAGGCCGGCCCGGCTTTCTTTGCCCTCCAGGAGTTTTTCGTACTGCTCCTTGGGGTTGTAGCCGAACTGGCTGATCACCGTGTCCACCGCCGGGGAAGCCAGGACCAGGTTCTCCACGGCTTGCATGTGCTGGTCGATGACGGCAAAGCTGGCATTGGCCGTGGGCGTCAGCCGCAGGATGACCTGGCGCTGGTCCAGGGTGGGAAGCAGTTCCCGTCCCAACAGGAAAAAGATGACCAGGCTGGCCAGGAAGAGGGCCAAGGTCCCCCAAAACACCGGGCGGGGATTCTCCAGGGTTTTGAGCAGGCGCGGCACGTAGAGGCCGTCGAGATAATCACGCAGCCGAGTGCCCCAGGACCGGGGCTCCGCCAGGAAGATTTCACCCCGGCGGGCCTGGCGCAGCCCGAGGGACACCAGCATGGGGTTCAACACCAGGGCCACCGCCAAGGACATGAGCAGGGAAAAGGAAATGGTGAGCCCCACCTGATAAAGAAATTGCCCCCCCAGGCCCCCCACGAAGATAACCGGCACGAAGACCACGATATGGGCCAGGGTGGAGGCGGTGATGGCCAATTTGACTTCGGAGGTCCCCTGCAAGATGGCCTGGTAAGGAGATTCGGCGCCCGATTCCTGATGGCGGCGGATGTTCTCCAGGACCACCACGCCGTTGTCCACCAGCATGCCGATGCCCAGGGCCAGGCCGCCCAGGGACATCATGTTCAGGCTGATGCCGGCCAGGTACATGAGGCTGAAGGTGGCCAGGATGGAGATGGGGATGGCGGTGACGATGATGACCGCACTCCCGAAATTGGCCAGAAAACCCAAAAGCACCCCAAAGGCCAGCAAACCGCCCAGGACCGCGGCCTCCCCCAACTGAAAGAGAGACTGGCGGATGAAACGGCCCTGATCCTGGGCCACCAGGAGTTGGAGGCGCCCCTCGTATTGCCGGTTTAGGGTTTCCACCTTTTCCTTGACCCGATCCACCACCTGGACGGTGTTGGCGTCGGCCATTTTAAAGATGGCCAGCATCAGGCTGGGTTTGCCGTTGATGCGGGCCACCGTGTGTTCTTCTTTAAAGGTGTCCTGGATGTCAGCGAGATCCTGCAAAGACACGGGCGGGCGGCCCTCATGCCGCAGGAAGCCCACTTTGCCTATATCTTCGATTTCCCGGAATTCCCCCACGGTGCGCAGGGGAAACTCCCACTGACCTTGAACAATCTTGCCGCCGGGGTAGTTGAGATTGGCGGTCTCCAGGGCCTGGCGCACCGAACTGATGGGAATTTTATGCGCGGCCAGGCGCCCCAGGTCCACGGCCACGCGAATTTCCCGTTCCCTGCTGCCGCTCAGGCGCACGGAAGCCACCCCGGCCACCCTTTCCAGGTCCCGCTTGATCACCCGCACGACCGTATCCTGAAGTTCCTGGGATTCCTGGGTTTCGCCCTTGACGGCCAGGGTGAGCACCGGGAGCGCCGCGGGGTCGAAACGGATGATCAGGGGGGTGGACACCTCTTTGGGGAGGATGTCCCGGACCCGGTCCAGCTTCTCCCGCGCCTCCAGGGAAGCTGTGTTCATGTCCGTGCCCCACTCGAAATTGAGGGTGATGATGGACAGACCTTCCCGGGAGAAGGACTCCAGCCGCCGCACCCGGCTTACCGTCCCCAGGGCGGCCTCCAGGTTTTTGGTGACCAGGGTTTCCATCTCCAGGGGAGCGATGTTTTCACAGGTGGTGACGATGGTGAGTTGAGGATAATTCAGGTTGGGCATTAATTCCAGAGGCAGGCGCTGCCAGGACAGAAAGCCGATGAGCCCGAGGGCCAAAAACACCATGGCCACGGCTATGGGGCGTTTCAGAGCCAGTTCGGTGAGATTCATGGAAATATCTTAAAGGTTGGTGTGGGGAAGGGTAGGGGAGTCAGGCTCCCGCGCCCCCCCAAACCTCAGGGGGCAGGCGGCGCAGCCGGAGAAGAGACGACCCGGGCCAGGTCCTTCAGGCGTTCGGCCCCCTCTACCACCACGGCCTCCCCGGGCTTGACGCCTTCTTTGATTTCCAGCCAGTTGTCCGTGGCCAGCCCGGGCGCGACCTTGCGCAGAAAGGCCACTTCATCCAGGACGACAAACAATTGGGGCGACTTGTCCGGCCCCACCTGAACGGCGGCTTTGGGCACGGCCACCACCTGGGGGGTCTTGTCCCGCACAATCTCCAGTCGGGCAAACATGCCCGGCCGCAGGCGCTTATCGGGGTTGGGCACCCGGATCTTGGCGATGACCGTGCGGCTGTCCTCTCTGAGCACCGGCTCCAGCCGCTCGATTTTGCCCTGCCAGCGCGAGGAGCCATAGGCGTCGGGGATGACGATGACCTCCAAACCCGGCCTCAGGTTGACGAGGTCCCGTTCGCTGACCTCCGCTTGGGCATAAACCTCGTCCAGGCGCATCAGGGTGACAATCCCCTTTTCCTCCTGCCGGCCCAGGGTGGGGGCCCGTTCTCCGGCGTTAAAATTTTTGGCGCCCACGATGCCGGCTATGGGGGCGACAATGGTGGATTTTTTTATCTGGGTGCGGATCTGGGCACTTTCCGCGGCAAAACGCTGCACTTCGGCCTGCCGGGAGCGGTAATTGGCTTCCGCCTCTTCCAGGGCGCTCAGGGTGGTCCCCCCCACCTGGTGAAGCTTTTGCTGGGCTTCATACTGCCAGGCGGCATTTTTCAGTTGGGCCTGGGCCTGGGCCGTCATGGCCTCCCGGGCCTGCAACTCTTTTTGCAGCAGTTCCGTGTCCAGCACCGCCAGAACCTGGTTTTTCCTGACCGGATCTCCAGGGCGCACATTCACGGACTTGAGCACTCCCTGCACTTCCGAGGCCACCTCCACCTTGTCAAGATAGGTGATGGTCCCGAAAACCGGCAGAGTCACTTCCAGGTCCCGTTTCTGGATCTCCACTATTTTCACCGGCAGGCGCTCAATGGCCGCGGGCGGCCGCGGGGGCGGAGCTGGCCCCCCGGTTCCCTTGCTGGTCGCCGTTGCTGAGGCAGGCTGGTCACTGCCCCTGATCCCGGCAAACCACAGGCCCCCGATAACGAGGACCAGGAGGGCAGGGGCTATCCACCACCAGGAGGGAGTTTTTTTCATAAGCTAAAAAGACGCTTCCAAGTTCCTAAGATCATCTGTGAAAAACCAGACTGCGTCCCAGGGCCTGGTAGAGCTGTCCCAGGGCGATGGCCTGGTCGTTTTTGGCAGCGACGCGGCTGACCTTGGCTTCGGCCAGGGAGGCCCGGGCCTTGAAGACCTCCACCAGGGGGGTGAGCCCCAGACCGTATTTGGTCTGGTTAATTTTCACCAGTTCCTCGGCCAGGGCGATCTGTTTTTGGGCCGTGGTCAGCCGGGCTTCACTGTCGGCTTTTTGGGCCCAGGCATCCTTGACCTCGAGGTTAGTCTGACGCTGGGATTCCTTTAAGCGGCTCTCGGCCAGGGTTTTCTCCGCTTTGGCTTCTTCCATGTCCACCTTGTTGGAGCTGCCGTCGAATATGGTATAGCGCAGGCTGCGCACCGGAAAGGCAAAGGTGCGAGGTCCGGTCACAGCCTGGGTGGGAAAGGCAAAAATATTGGGAAAGGTTTCGGTGCGCTGTTCCGCGAGGGTCAGGGTGGAGTTGCCAAAGGAGATGGAGCCTCGCAGCACCAGCAGCCAGTCTTTTTGCACGCCAAAAACCTCCGGGGCCTGCCAGCCGTAGCGGCCCACCAGGCTTAACTGGGGCAGACGCTTGCCTTTTTCCATCTGCACCTTTAGCTGCTGGTATTTGGCGTCTTCCTGGAAATAAGCCAACAGGGGGCGCTGCTCTTGGGCTTCACTTAAAAGCCCGGACAGGCCGCTTTTGATATCCTGCAGGGGATAGTGCTCCGCCAGGCGCACCTCCTCGGTTTCCTCCAGGCCGGTCACTTTCCGCAGGCCTGAGAGGGCCACCTGATAATCGGCCCGGGCCTTGGACAGCTTCTGCTGGGTCTCCAGCATCTTGACTTCCACCTCCAGGAGGTCGGCCCGGGTGGCTTTGCCCGCGGCGACGCGGTTCTGGGCCTCCTTGAGGTCCTCCTCCCCGGCCCGGAGCAGCGTCTCATACTGACTGATGGCGGCCTGGGCGGAGAGGGTTTGATAATACGCCTTGATGGCTTCCGCGGCCGCGGTCAGCTCCCGCACCCGGTATTCCGACTCGAACCTGCGGGTTTCGCTTTCGGCCAACTTCACCGAATTTTTCAGCGTCCCCCCGGTATAGAGAGGCTGCTCTATGCCCAGGCTGGTATAATGGACGTTGCGGTTGGTGATGGGCTGCCCAAAGTAGTCCAATTGGGGGCCGTATACCGATTGCACGTCCACCTTGGGGTAGAACTTTTTCCGGGCGTCCTGGCGTTTCAGTTTGCCGATGTCGATGCGGGACTTGGCGTTCTGGGTGGGAGGATCGTGGGCCACCGCCAGCTGCACCGCGGCATCGAGAGTCAGGGAGGCAGCCTGGGCCGGGGCCGGGAAATTGCAGAACCCTCCCGCCCCCAGGGCCAGGATCAAGACAAAACCCCGGAGATTGCGCCATCCGCTCATGTATCCAAGCACCTTCCTGAATTACCCATACTTACGGGAGAGCCAGGAAGAAAGCAAGGGTGCAGGTTTCGGGCCTAAAACGGCTAAAGCTTGTGATTTTCAGGGATTAACCGGTCTCAAACCCCCTGCTGACAAACTCTTTGCAAAATGCACATGAAAAATTCATAGTTCCGGCTTTGTTTTTATCCTCCCTCAAGTCTGCCTGCCTAACCATCGGCTCATCCAATATTTAATCAATTCTTACCTAAAGATCATGGAAAATTCATGCGCCGGTAATTTTTCCAAAATGCCTTCCTTCTACACTTCCCCATGAGCAGGTTCCTTTGTCCGGAAGATGTTCCCATTAATAAAGCAAAGCCAAAGCACAAGGGGACAGGAAGGGGGTGGTATGTAGAGAAGGGCAACCGCGAAACCTTGAATGGGTAACCCATCGAAAGTCAACAGTATTTGCTTTGATCACCACTAAAAACTAAAGAGGTAAGAGATGAAAATCAAGGGAGCAAGAGCTTGGTTAGGGATGTTTCTGGCCATGGGACTGATATGGGGGGGAGTCGCGCCCGCCATGGCCCAGGTCAGCATGCCCAAGAACGTCATCCTGATGATCAGCGATGGCCAGGGCTATAACACGGTGGACGCCACCACCTATTACACCGGCCATCAGGCCATCTATGAATACTTCCCGGTGCAGTTGGGCGCCAGCACCTTTTCAGCGGGGAAAGAGTATCCCAATAATAATCAGTTTGCCGAAGGCCAGGGGGGCTATGACCCGGCCAAGGCCTGGGGTGAATTCGACTACGTGAAAAATGGCGCTACCGATTCCGCGTCTGCAGCCACGGCCTTGGCCACCGGGCAAAAAACCTACGACGCCGCCATCGGGGTTGATGTTTTTAAAAAAGACGTCACCAACATCGTGGAGATCGCCTCTGACTATGGCAAGGCCACCGGAGTGGTCACCAGCGTGGAATTCAGCCACGCCACCCCCGCGGGCATGGTAGCCCACGATGTTTCCCGCAACAATTATGCCGCAATTGCACTGGATATGTACGCCAGCGATCTGGACGTCATCATGGGCTGCGGCAACCCGGATTTTGATGACAATGGCGATCCGGCAACCGCAAAAAGCGCCAACTATGTGGGCGGCACTACTGCCTGGGAAGATTTGAAGACCCCCGGCGGCGGCTATAGCGAGTGGACTCTCATACAGTCCAAGACCGACTTCGAAGCCCTGGCCAACGGCACCTTTAACCTCACCACCAGCAAGCTGTTGGGTGTGCCCCAGGCTTATTCCACTCTGCAGCAGTCCCGGACCAAGACCCCGGGAGCGCTGCTGTATGGAGATCCCTTAAATGACAACGTGCCCTCCCTGGCAGTGATGACCGAGGGGGCTTTGAATCTGCTGGGGAAAGACAAAGACGGCTTCTTCCTCATGGTGGAAGGCGGCGCCGTGGACTGGGCCAACCACGCCAATGATATGACCCGCATGCTGGAAGAGCAGTTGGACTTCAACGCCTCCGTGGAAGCGGTGGTGGAATGGGTTTATGAAAACAGCAGCTGGAAAGACACCCTGCTGATCATCACCGCGGATCACGAGTGCGGCGGCCTCTGGGGTCCCGACCAGGCCTTGACGCCCCTCGTGGACAATGGCGCAGGCAATCTGCCCGGCTATAAATATTACTCCGGGAACCACACCAACGCCCTGGTCCCGGTCTACGCGGTGGGCAAAGGGTCCATGAACCTCAACCACTTCGCCGACCAGACCGACCCGGTTTACGGGAAGTATGTGGACAACACCGAGATCTTCCGCACCATGCTGGGTGATGTTCCCTGGAGGACCTACGAGTATTCCTACACCTATCTCTATGACGACACCAAGATGGCCGCCTACCTGAAAGACCCCGCCGGCTTTGATGCCTGCGATTTCTACACGGGCACCATGTACGCCCCCCTCTCCATGGGCTACTTCGTGGGCCAGGTAATGGATATGGGATCTGGCGCCCATATCATCACTGAGATGGACTACAAAGCGAAGTCCATGGGTAAAAGCGGGCGGGTGTACGTGGACAACTACCATGACGCCGGCAAAGGCGACTTTGCTCCCATGGGTTCGAAAAACCCCCTGGGCTGGGGCTACCTGGGAAGTGAAACAGGCTTCATTATTAAGAAATGGGTGGAAGTCTACCGTTTTGGGAAGGGCGAGGCGGCTGACGCCCTTCCCCTCTATGCCCTGCCTCCTATGAGCGGGTATTCCAAGAAGCAGCTGGGATTATAAAGCTTATAGCCTTTGCCAAAAGTTTCTTCCTTATCCCCTCTCCCCCCCCCACGCGGGGGGAGAGGGTCAGGGTGAGGGAGGACGAAAAAAACTTCTGGCAACCGGTATATTTAGGAAAGCGGGCTGCCTCGGAAGGCAGCCGTGCTGAACGCCACAACCCCCCAAGCACCAAAAATTAAGGGAAGGCCCCGGTGGGAACTGCGCCGGTGGTCTTCCCTCTTTCTTTTCGAAGTTATGCCAGGTTGAGATTTCTGCGAAAATCTCTAAAACTGTCATTCTAAGGGAGCAAAGCGACCGAAGATCTAGTAACTATCTGAATTTACTAAATCCTTCGCTGCGCTCAGGATGACAACTATGCTTTTCGCAGAGATCTCAACTTCATGTTATTGCCGCCAACGCCGACACATGCTGTCGAAAAAAAAAGGGGTTAGCAAGGTCGCTAACCCTTTGTGTGGCAGTCAGTGCCGGCCTTATTTTTTCTTGGCCGTGGCCACGTTATCCACCAACTCCTTCTCCACCGTAAACTTCAGACTTTGAGCTTTGCGCACATCCTCGTCAGCCTTGTCGAAGGCCTTGATATTGAAATTCGCATGGGCCCTGTTGTTGTAGGCCAGAGCCAGGTTGGGATTGAGCTGTATCGCCTTGTTAAAATCGGCGATGGCCTTGGCATAGGCCTTGGTCTGTAAGTAGGCCATGCCCCGGTTGTTATAGGCATTGGCAAACTTCGCATCCAATTGAATGGCCCTGGTGAAATCAGGGATGGCTCTATTGTATTGTTTTTTATCGTAATAGGCCAAGCCACGATTGTTCCAGGCAAGGTTAAAGCCCTGGTTCAATTGAATCGCTTTGCTGTATTCGGCAATAGCTTTGTCATAATCTTTTTTGCCAGCGTAGACCAGACCCCGTTTATTAAAACAGGTAAAGCACTTGGGGTCCAATTCGATGGCTTTGTTGAGATCGGCCATGGCCTTATCATAATCCTTCTTTTCATAATAGGCCAGGCCGCGGTTATTCAAGGGGGGAACGAACTTGGGGCTGAGGTTCACCGCCTTGTCGAATTCAGTGATGGCCTTATCCAGATCATTTTTAAGGAAATAGGCATACCCCAGGTTGTTGACAGCCAAAACGAATTTTGGATTTAATTCAGTTGCCTTCTTGAAATCGGCGATGGCTTTGTCGTAGTCCTTTTTGAGGAAATACGCGGAGCCCCGGTAATTGTAGGCGACGTCAAATTTTGGATTAAGTTCAACGGCTTTCGTCAAGTCGGCGATGGCCTTGTCGTAGTCCTTTTTATTCATGTAGGCCAAGCCTCGATTGCTGTAGGCCTGGGCAAACTTGGGGTTTATCTCGATGGCCTTGGTAAAATCGGCTAGGGCTTTGTCATAATCCCTTTTGTTGTTATAGGAATAGCCCCGGTTATGAAGGGCTAAAGCATCCTTGGGGTTTAACTTGATAGCCTGGTTGAAGTTGGCGATGGCCTGGTCATATTGGCCTTTTTTGAAAAAGTCCAGTCCCACCTGGTTATAATACTTAGCATCTTTGGGCGGCGGGGCTGCCTGGACAGATCCTGCCATGAGGGTTATGGTTATAAGGGCCACTACTGCCAGAACCTGAATAATTCGCTGCATGATGAGCTCCTTCATGGGAATTTTTGATGGCATTCGTTAATAACGGGCGCAAACCAGGACTCCGGCCTGGTTTTTGCCATCCCGGGCCCGTCAGCGTGACTGAAGTCGATGCCCAACCTGTGGATAATGTCAGGGATTATGCGCCTTTTAACTGGTCCCCTGTCCAGGACTGTTTTCCATATTTTATCTCCCCGGGATGCTCTCCGCCAGGGTGATCCTGGGAACAAGAGAGGCATTAAAAAATATTATAATTAAATTTCAGTAAGTTATCCATGCCAAAACTTTTCTCAAGGTCTCCCGCCGGCGGGGGAAAATTGACCTTTGCCCGTCATTTATTCTATCATTAACTTACTTTTAAAAAGACGGTCTAATCGGCAGAATTGTTGAGCGCATTTTTCCCATTCCCAAAAAATTCCAACACACTGTTGGGGGAAGAGCAAGGGGGCGGGTCAAAGGGGCCGAAAGCATAAGCCCAAAAGTCTTGCATGAAAGTTTATTCAGCTCCTGATAGAGGAGGCCGGCCCCCCGGGATTCAAGTTTACGCCCTGATCCTTGGCTGGGTGCTGCTCTTATTGGCCTGGCCGACACCCCTTAAGGCTGCCAAGCCGGCTTCTCCAACCCTTCCGACCCTGCGGTCTTTTAACATTATCGGGGCGGAAACCATCAAACCCCGCAAGCTCAAGAAACAAATGAGCATGCCCTTGCCCTCCCGGGTGCCCATCAAGAGGAAGCCTGTCTTCAAAAAAGGTGACCTGGAAGCTGATATTGAACAGCTTAAGCT
>JBAQHL010000211.1:0-2119 GCA_049288295.1 Desulfobaccales bacterium | reverse complement strand
GGGCACGGCCGGCCGTGGCCAGGCACCGACCGAAGTCTGCCGCTGTCGTATACGATTTTCGCTCTTATACCGATTCGAGACCTCTGCGAAAGTCTCTTTACCTGTCATTCTGACTCATCTTCGACAGTTAGGTGCGATTATTAAGTATTTTTTGGGCATAAGTTGTTGAAATTATTAGGTGGCATATTCCAGAAGTTGGAAAATGTAGTGCCAACATTTTTCATTCTGAACTTGCATAATTTCTTGACAATGCTTTTTGATATTTGCATATTGAATTCATGTTCGTGCGGAATAAGCGTAGTGTCGGCAGAGGCGGTGAGTATGAATACCTGCAAATCGTCCGAAATTACCGGGAAGGCGGCAAGGTGCGGCAGCAGATCATCGGCACCCTGGGGCGCCGGGACCGCTTGCTGGCCTCGGGAGAACTGGACGGCTTGCTGAAGAGCCTGGCCGGTTTCAGTGAAAAACTGCGGGTGGTGGAGGCCGTCCGGACCTCGGGTCTGGCGGCCCGGACGGCCAAAGCCTGGGGGCCGGCCCTGGTCTTTGGCCGCCTGTGGGAGCGCCAGGGGTTGCCGGAGGTGCTGAAGAGGCTGGCCCAGGGCCGCAAGTTTGAGTTCGAGCTGGAGCGGGCCGCCTTCGCCCTGGCCCTGCAGCGCCTGTGCGCCCCGGGCTCGGACCTGCAAGGCTCCGGCTGGGTGCAGACGGTGGAGGCCCCGGGCTTGGAGGGCCTGGCTCTGCAACATTTTTATCGGACCACAGCCTGGTTGGCCCAGGTGCGGCAAGACCTGGAAGGCGCGCTCTTCCGCCGGGACCGGAACCTGTTCAACCAGACCCTGGATCTGGTGTTCATCGACACCACCAGCCTGTACTGCTGCCGGGATGAAGAGACGGAGCTGCGCCGCCGGGGCTACTCCCGGGACCGGCGGCCGGAGTTGCCGCAGTTGGTCTTGTGCGTGGCGGTGGACGGAAAGGGTTGGCCCATGGCCTGGGAGGTCTTCCCCGGCAACACCGCGGACGCCGCGGCCTTGCGCCAGGTAGTGGTCCTGTTGCGGGAGCGCTTCAAGATCGGCAAGGTGGTGGTGGTGGCCGACCGGGGCATGATCTCCCAGGAGACCTTGAAGCTGTTGGCGGGCCATGAGACCGCGCCGTTTGACTACGTCCTGGGCTGCAAGCTGCGGCGCAGCAAAGAGGTGCGGGAGGAGGTCCTGGGCCGGGGCGGCCGCTACCAGAAGGTGGCGGACAACCTGGAGGTCAAGGAGGTCCGGGTGAAGGACCGGCGCTACGTGGTCTGCCGCAACCCCCGGGAGGCCAAAAAAGACGCCGCGGCTCGGCAGACCCTGGTGGAAAAACTCAAGCAGACCCTGGCCCGGGAAGGCCCCAAGGGTCTTATGGGCAACCGGGGCTTTGCCCGCTTCCTGAAGACCGGCAGCGCCACTCTGGACGAGGCGGCCCTGGCCGCGGACGCCCGGCTGGACGGCAAGTTCGTCCTGACCACCAACACGGAGATGCCGGCGGCGCAGGTGGCCCTGACCTACAAGAGCCTGTGGCGGGTGGAGCGGACCTTCCGGGAACAGAAATCCACCCTGGAGGTGCGGCCCCTGTACCACCAGCGGGACGACACCTGCATGGGCCATATCGTGGCCAGCTTCCTGGCCCTGCGCCTGGAGGTGGACCTGCAGCGGCGCCTGGATGAGCGGGGCGCGGAGGTCTCCTGGCCCGACCTGATGCGGGACCTCAAGCAGGTGCAGTCGGTCATCGTGGAACTGGATGGTCATAGCTATCAACTCCGCACCGACCTGGCGGGCGCGGCCCACCAAGCCTTCGCGGCCGCGGGGGTCCGGCCGCCCTCTACGGTTACGCCGTTGGGACCGGTTTCTTGAGCTTTGCCAAATCACCGGCGCGTAGTGCCAACCTTTTATTGTCATGTCTTAACTATTTGAAAAACCAAAACTATTTTTTCCCAACTGTCGAAGATGAGTCTGAGGGAGCACAGCGACCGAAGAATCTCAAAATTACCTGGAAATACGAGATCCTTCGGGTCGCTCAGGATGACAAAATGGCGTTTTGCAGAGGTCTCGCTCTGGCAGGTTTATCGGAAACCCGTACCTGGTGATGGCAG
>JBAQHL010000210.1:0-1780 GCA_049288295.1 Desulfobaccales bacterium | reverse complement strand
GGCCCTCGTGTCTTGTTTCATGAATAACTTTAAAAATGTTTCTTGTCTTTCTGTAGCCGCAGGCTTTAGCCTGCGCTTTATTTCTTTTATTTTTTCGTAAGTTAAAGTTTGTGGCTACATAAATCGTAAACATAACACTACATGTCAACAGCAAAGATCTTACAGTTTTCCAACGGATTTTAGCATTGCCTACAAGAATTCATCGTTGTCCTTTTTTTGTTTTAAGCCCAAAGCTTAAAGCTTAAAGCTTATAGATTATAGCCCCCGAGGAGATTTCCCATGGACAACACTCAAGATATTGTGACCCGCATCCTGGCCGGAGAGGTGCGGGCTGCGGCCCGGCTCATGCGGGACCTGGACGACGGCGTCCCCGGAGCCCGAGCGGTGCTGAAACACCTTTATCCCCACAGCGGCCGGGCCCACATCCTGGGCATCACCGGCTCCCCCGGGGTGGGCAAAAGCACGCTGACGGACCGCCTCATCCAGCATTTGCGGGCCCAAAACCAGACCGTGGGGGTGATCGCGGTGGACCCCACCAGCCCCTTTTCCGGAGGCGCCATCCTGGGGGACCGCATCCGCATGCAGCGCCACTCCACCGATGAGGGCGTCTTTATCCGGTCTCTGGCCACGAGGGGCCATTTCGGAGGCCTCACCGCCTCGGCCCGGGCCGTTCTTACCGTGCTGGACGCCATGGGCAAGGACTATCTCCTGGTGGAAACCGTGGGGGTGGGCCAGGATGAGGTGGAAATCGCGGCCACCGCCTACACTACTCTCGTGGTCACCGTCCCCGGCCTGGGCGACGACATCCAGGCCCTGAAAGCGGGTCTCCTGGAAGTGGCCGACATCCTGGTGGTGAACAAAGCCGACCGGGAGGGCGCGGACCGCACCTACCAGGACCTCCTTAACATGCTGGATCTCCGCTTCGGCAAAGCAACCCCGGCCTGGATGCCCAGGGTCTATATGATTCAGGCCAAGAATGACGAAGGTCTAAATGAACTGCTGGCAGGCATCCGGGAGCACCAGGCCTATCTTGCCCAGGAGGACGGCCAGGCCCTGCGCGCCGCCCGCCGGGAACGGGTGCGCCAGGAGTTCCTTGAACTGGTGAAGGAGGGCGTCTTTGCCCACCTGGTCGCTTTCCTCAGCCAGGACCATCGCCTGCAAGCCATTCTGGAGGACATTCTGGACCGGCGCACCGACCCCTATTCCGCCAGTGAGGTCCTCATCGGCCAGGTCCTGCATCGGGGTGATTCTGATAAATGATGATGATGGTTTTTTTATTCGGTCCCGATATATGCCGGGTTAAGACCGTGACGTTTCTGGAATTGCTGTCGATCCGATTATCTCAGGAGTTGGTAGCACGGGCATCCTGCCCGTGCCTGGACGGGCTGGAAGCCCGTCCTACCGGTCCTATGATAAGATTGGGGAGAAAACTTGCGTCTTTACGTTTTAGGGAGATTTACTCAAAGGTCTCTTCTCTCAACCCTGAACCCTGAACCTTGAACCATTTTTTTTTAGCCCATGACCCGAAAAGCACTCTTTCCTCTGGCTCTATTCCTCCTCGTTTTGGGCATTGTCCAGGGTCTGGCCCTCTTCGGCTGGTTCACCAAGCCGGAGAATTTTTACCAGGACCTGTGGCACCAGATGGCCGGGGTGCGCTACCAGCCGCAGCACACGGTTATCGTCTCCGTGGGCGACGCCGCCCTGGAGTCCCACCCCCATGAGCCCCTGGTGACCTGGACCCCCTATTGGGCCCAGGCCGTGCGGGTGCTCAGGTCTCACG
>JBAQHL010000209.1:0-5369 GCA_049288295.1 Desulfobaccales bacterium | reverse complement strand
CGTCCTGATCTTATCTTTGCCCTGAACCTTTTCAACCCGGCGGAAAATAGGCAGGACCTGATACTGCAGGGTTTTCACTTTATCTTCCGGCCCCAGGACCTTTTTGATGGCGGCCAGAAAAGTCTCGGCCTCCTTGGCATTCGTCTTGGCGGCTTCTTCGGCCTGGGCTGCCTCCGTCACTATGGTAAAGATGAAGGAGGCTTTGTTCGGTTTAATCTCTACCTTGCCTTCCGACTCCAATTCCACCACGGTGGGCTGGTTTTTGTCAGCAGCAGTCCCCTTGCCGGGAGAGAGTGCCAGGGCAGCCACCAGGGCCAGAATAAGAAAAACGCTTTTCTCCATGTATTCTCCCTTCATTCAGTGACCAGTGACCAGTTATCAGTTACCTGTAACCAGAAAAAAGTCCTACTGGATCGCCAGCACTGCGGCGCCGTCGATGCCCCCGGCCTTCAGGAGCTTGAGGGCCTGGTTGGCCTCATGCAGGGGAAAAAGCTGCACGTGGGGGCGAATGGGGATCTCGGCCGCCAATTCCAGAAGTTCCCGGCCGTCCTGGCGGGTGCTGGCCGTGACCGAGCGCACTGTTTTCTCGAAATACAGGTGCTGGTGATAGTCCAGGGAAGGTATGGCTGACATGTGAATGCCCGCCAGGGCCAGGGTGCCGCCCCGGTCCAGGACCCGCAAAGCCTCGGGAACGATGACGCCCGCAGGCGCAAAGATGACGGCGGCGTCGAGCTTGGTGGGGGGGGTGTCCTGGGCCTGCCCCACCCAGAGGGCCCCCAGTTCCCGGGCCAGCTCCTGGTGGCCGGCATTGCGGGTGAAGACCAGGACCTCGCAGCCCCAGTGGCGGGCTATCTGGATGGCGATGTGGGCCGAGGCTCCGAAGCCATAGAGCCCCAGGCGCCCGCCGGGCTTGATTTCTGAGAGACGCAGGGCCCGGTAGCCGATGATGCCGGCGCACAAAAGCGGTGCAACCCTTTCCCCGGGGAGGTCTTTGGGCAGGGGGTAAACGAAGTCAGCTTCCGCCACCACCTGTTCCGCAAAGCCGCCGTCCCGGTGCAGGCCGGTAAATTCGGCGGACTTACACAAATTTTCCTGGTTCCTCAGGCAGAAGCGGCAGACCCCGCAGGCCTTGAAAAGCCAGGCCAGGCCTACCCGGTCCCCGGGTTGAAAGGTATGGACGCCGGGGCCCTGGTCCACCACCGTCCCCACCACCTGGTGGCCGGGGATCACCGGCAAGCGCTCCAGGGGAAGCTCGCCTTCCACGGTGTGCAAATCAGTGTGGCATACCCCACAATGACTTACCTGGATGACTATATGTCCCGGACCGGGCACCGGCGGTGGCAGATCCACAAGTTTTAAAGGAGAGGTGGCCACGGGGCCGGGGAATTCCAGGAGCATGGCTTTCACGGCGCTGACCTCTTATTGATGTGATATGAGGGAGGGGGTAATGAAACACGAAACTTTGCGCCCCCCCTTGACTATACGAGTTATGGCACCATAATTCCACATAAAAAGAAGGAGTTCGCCCCCGTTCCCAACCTGTGCCGAAACTTGCGCAACCAGGTTGGCTCACTTATACTGTATCCACCGCCGGCCATTGCCGAGTCGTTCGTTTTGAGGTGATTATGTCAACAAAACCCATGCGTTTCTCCATCTGGTATTTCCTCTCTTTACTTCTGGTTTTAGTTCTGGTCCAAACTTTTCTTTCTTTCCCTCGTTCCTATCCCTTAAGTTACAGTGATTTCCGCCGCCTGGTGGACATCAAGGGGGTGGATGACCTGGAGCTCTCCGGGGAGAACATCACCGGCGTCCTGTTGCCTGAGGGGTTGGCGTACCTGGCCAAGGAAACCAAAGACCAGGAGCTCCCCCAACGCCTGGCCAAGGCATTCCCAAAGCAGCCGGTTTTCTCCTCCGTCAAAATGGAAGACAAGGACCTGCTGGACCGCCTGGACAAAGAGGGCATCAAGTATCGGGCCCTCCCGGAGCGCGTCTGGCTGACGGCGCTCCTGTCCTGGCTTTTGCCCATGCTGCTGCTGGTGGGACTGTGGCTGTTTATCTTCCGCCGTTTAAGCGCCGGGCCCGGGGGCATCATGTCCATCGGCAAGAGCAAGGCCCGGATTTACGTAGAAGATGAAACCAAGACCACCTTTGCTGATGTGGCCGGGGTCGAGGAAGCCGAAGAAGAACTCAAGGAAATCATCGAGTTCCTCAAAACCCCCGCCAAGTTCCAGGTCCTGGGGGGCAAGATCCCCAAAGGTGTGCTGCTGGTGGGGCCCCCGGGCACGGGCAAGACGCTTTTGGCCCGGGCCGTGGCCGGGGAAGCCGGAGTGCCCTTTTTAAGCCTCACAGGCTCTGACTTCGTGGAAATGTTCGTGGGGGTGGGCGCCGCCCGGGTGCGGGACCTTTTCCAGCAGGCCGAGGAGAAGGCCCCGGCCATCATTTTCATCGATGAACTTGACGCCCTGGGCAAAGCCCGGGGCCTCAGCCCCCTTTCCGGCCACGAGGAGAGGGAGAACACCCTGAACCAGCTTCTTTCCGAAATGGACGGCTTCGACACCAGGAAAGGCGTTATCTTGATGGCCGCCACCAACCGGCCGGAGATCCTGGACCCGGCCCTCATCCGCCCCGGCCGTTTCGACCGCCAGATTTTGGTGGACCGGCCCAGCCTCCCGGGACGGGAAGACATCCTGAAGATCCACACCAGAAATGTCAAGTTGGCCGAAGACGTTAACCTGCGCACCATAGCGGCCCGGACCCCCGGCATGGTGGGCTCGGACCTGGCCAACATCGTCAATGAGGCAGCTCTGCTGGCAGCCCGGAAAAGCCGGAAGGCCGTCGCCATGACTGACTTTGAAGAGGCCATCGACCGGGTGGTGGCGGGCCTTGAAAAGCGCAACCGCGTGATGAACCCCCGGGAAAAAGAGATTGTCGCCTACCACGAGACCGGCCACGCCCTGGTGGCCGAAGGCCTCCCCAATATGGACCCGGTGCACCGCGTGTCCATCATTCCCCGGGGCATCGGCTCCCTGGGCTACACCATGCAGCTCCCCACCGAGGACCGCTACCTCATGACCAAAAGCGAACTGGAAGACCGCATGGCCGTCATGCTGGGGGGACGGGTGGGGGAGGAGACCCATTTCGGGGAAATTTCCACCGGGGCCCAGAACGACCTCTACCGGGCCACGGATATCGCCCGCTCCATGGTGCGGGAATACGGCATGAGCGAGAAACTGGGTCCTGTCACCTTTGAGCGGGAGCGTCGGCCCCTGTTTCTGGAGACCATGATGCCCCCCGCCAGCAAGGATTATAGCGAGACCACCGCCCTGGAAATCGACCGGGAGGTGAGCGCTCTGGTGGACAAGGCCTATCACCGGGCCAAGGAGATCCTGGAAAGCAAACGGGACACACTGGAAAAGGTGGCCAAGGTGCTCCTGGACAAAGAGGTCCTGGAAGGAGAGGAGTTGCGGCGGCTGTTGAATGAAAAAAAATAAAAATCTTAACCAGACAAGATGGGGGATTTTCAGGAACATTGGGGCCTAAGTCCTCGCTTCAGGATACCAGTCAGCGCGTCAATAATTCGGTAGCCCGGGCATCTTGCCCGGGCCGGCACGGGCTGGAAGCCCGTGCTACCGTGTAACGAGGTAAGGGGAAATTAAGTTCTTGAGGCATGGAGCCGCATAGGGCCTTCATCACTGGAAACTCTTCATAACTCGTTCCCAAGTTGCACTTGGGAACGATAATGATTGCCAAGCTTAGCTTGGCATAATTATAGAGCGTTCCCAAGCTCAGCTTGGGAACCAGAAATGAATTTCCCCATGACCCACCTGGAGCATTTCTCATCCAGCGCCGCCTTACAAAAATACCTTCTGAAGGAGACCAAACCCGGTGACCTGGCGGTGGTCCCCCACCGGCGGCTGGCCCGGCAGGTTTGGCATAAACAGCGCCTGGCCAACCTGACGCTGGGGCGCCCTGCCTGGGAACCTCTCCCCCTCATCACCCTCCCGGACTGGTGGTCAGAGCTTTATAAAAACCTCTGGCCGCCCTATGCCCTGGCGCCCCCCCTCCTGCGCCTGGCCCTCTGGCGCCGGGCCATTGAGGCCGGGCCTTCTCTGGATGGGGTCGCCCCCGACCTGGAATGGGCCCAGGCCCTGGATGAGGCTTACGACCTCTTGCTGCGACACGCCCTGCCTCTGGAGGCCCCCGGGGCCGCCGACACCCCCCTGGTGGGCTGGCGCCGGGAAGTCACCCGGATATTCCGGGCACTCCTGCGAGAGGAGGGTTGGCTGGCCCCAGGCGAAGTCCCCGGTTTCTTGCAGGAGGCCCTGGAACACCAGGAACTTCCCCTGCCGGCCAGACTCTGGGTGGTGGGCCTGGAAACCACAGCCCCGGTGGAGGAAAGCTGGCTTGCGGCTGTGGGCCGCCATGTCCCGGTGACCCGCCTCCTTCTTCGGGGCAATCCTGACCATGTCAAGCAGGGGGTGGTGTTGCCGGACCGGGAAGAGGAAATGGCCTGGGTGGCGGCCCGGCTGCTGGAATGTCAGGGGGAGGGCCTCCCCCTCCATCGCCTGGCGGTGACCTCACCGGTCATGGACCGCTACGCCTCCCGCCTGCAGCATTTCCTCCAGGATTTGCTGGGGCCCGCCGTGGGTGAGCTGGGCTTTGCCTACAACCTTTCCCGGGGTCCGGCCCTGGCTGACACCCCCCTGTGGAATGCGGCCCTCCTGCCCCTGACTTTTCTGGCCCGGGGCGAACGCCGGGAAGACCTGGTGGCCCTGCTCCTTTCCCCCTACTACCAGACCCTCCAGGCCCACCAGGGTCAGCTGGCTTTCTGGGACCGGGCATTTCGGGAAAAGGGCCTGGCCCAGGGCTGGGGGGGCTTGCTCGCCGCGGCGGAGCAAAATTCCCCGGACAATCCAGCTCTCAAGCTGATCCTGGCCACCCTCGATGACTTGTGGTCGCAGGGCAGGTCGTCCCCGGCCACCGGCCTGGAATGGGCGGCCTGGCTCCGGGAGGCCTGGCGGCGCCTGGGCTTTCCCGGCAGCCTGGCAGAAGGGGAAAAACTCCAGTTCGAGCGCAGCGCCGCCCGGCTGGGGGACTTCAGCGCCGCCCTGGGAGAAGAAACCCTGCCGCCGGCCGGGGCCCTCTCCTGGCTCAATCATGAGGCCAAAGACGACGTCCTCCCCGGCCCCGGAGTCCAGGACGCGGGCATTCAGGTGATGGGCTGGCTGGAAATGAGGGGCCTGGACTTTGACCGGGTCTTCTGCCTGGGTATGAATTCGGGGGCCTTTCCCGGCGCGTCCCGGCCTTTGCCCCTGTTGAGCCGCACCGAACGGGAGCAGGTTCTGGGAGGCACCCAGGAAAGCCAGGAC
>JBAQHL010000208.1:0-6954 GCA_049288295.1 Desulfobaccales bacterium | reverse complement strand
CTTTTTCTCCAGCCAACACCTCCTTCACCTTGTCGATCTGGTCGTTGGGAACATAGATTTTCATGGCTCCTCCATCCGGCTTTATGAAAATGCATTCCATCCTATAGTTAAACTATAAACATCCACACGAAGGCGTCCAGGGAGGGTATTGGATTTGTCCCAAGTGTGTTTTTTCCCACGCCCGAAAAAAAAGGGCCAGCCGCTGCTTGGCTAACCCCTAGTAATTTCTGGCGCCCCCGCCCGGACTCGAACCGGGGACACATGGATTAGGAATCCATTGCTCTGTCCATTTCTGAGCTACGGGGGCGTTTTATTAACTAATGATTCTGGCAGCTTCCCGAAGTGTTGTGCGGCTAACTTTGCGAATTGTTCGGCCAGATTGATCTGTAAGGCCGCCTCTTCGGAAGTGACACTCCTGGGTTTGCCATAGTCTCCAGCATGGCGCACCTGCAATCCCCGGATAAGATAACGATGGAATTCCGGGGGCACGAGGCCGGTTTTGGTAAAGTGTTCGCCAAAAGCGGTAATCACCGCGCTATGTTTGCCGAAGGCCAGGCCTTTATCCAGAAGAAAGGCCTCTGCCACATAAAACATGGCATAATAGGCCCGGGCCGCGGCAAAACCGAAATATCCTTCCTGGTGCAGCATCTTGGCAGCGGCCAGGCTTTCCTGGGTCTGAACCAGAAGGTCAGCCACCCCGGGCTTCAAATGGCAATCTCTTGCTGCCTGACGTTCAAGAGGAGCGGGCTTTGTTCGTGTTCATAGGCTTCCTGAGAAACAAACACGCAAGCAATGACCACCCCGTGATTCAGGCAAATTTCTGCGACATCATTCACGGTGCGGGCGATTTCCGCACAAGGTGACACCGGCCCCTCCAAAACCACCAGAACGTCAATATCCGAGCCAGGAGTGCTCTCCCCCCGAGCCTGAGAGCCATAAAGGCTTAAGCGCACCAGGCGTTCCCCATAAAGGGCCTCCAGCCGGAGGCGCAGTTCTTTTAAAATTCTTTTTAGTACTGGGGGCATGGTGGCATTTTCGCGCATATCCATTGCTCTGTCCATTTCTGAGCTACGGGGGCTTAAGGTTGCCGATATTATACGCAAGTTGGGGAAGCCCTGCAATCGCCGGAAGCAGGGATATTGCCGGGGAGAGGTGCAGGTAACGCCCACGGGGGGCCCCGGTGGTAGATTTTAAATCCCCCTGTCGCAAAGGGGGATTATGGGGATTATCAAGCGGTTAGATAATCCCCCCTGCCCCCCTTTAGAAAAGGGGGGTGATTTTACCCTGGCCGGCCGTGCTTAAAGGGGCCGTCTCCCTGAAGGCGCCGCATCTGAAAGCGCCGCATCTTGAAGAGAAAAAAGTCCTGTGTTATGATACTCCGATTTAAAGGGGAGGGGTATGGGGAACAAGGCACTCTGGGGCTTTGCCTTACTAACCCTGTTTTTCGGGGTGAGTTTGGCTTGGGCAGCAGAGGCGCCCCTGTTCACCAAAGAACGTTTTCAGGGGGGGCCCTGGCGCCTGCGGGCCGCACGAGTGCTGTATGACGCCAAATCCCGCCAGTACACCGCGGAGGGGCGGGTGGAGATTGTCCAGGGCGACCGGCGCCTGACCGCGGATTGGGCCCAGGTTAATGAAACCACCAAGATCGCCCGCCTAAGGGGCAACGTGGTCCTGGTCCTGGGGGAGGACATCTTTTCCGGCCAGGAAGGCTCTTTTAACCTGGTGACCCGCTGCGGCGAGATGCGGAGCGCCCACCTGTTCCTGAAAAAAAACCATTTTCGGGTGGACAGCAAGCTGATTCGCAAAACCGGTGATAAAACCTACGCGGCCGACAATGCCACCATTACCACCTGTGACGCCGACCGTCCGGCCTGGAGTTTTAAAGCCAGGAAAATCAGGGTGGTGGTGGAGGGCGTGGCCCAAACCCGGGGCAACACCCTGAGGCTGGCCGGCAAGCCGGTGCTGTATTCCCCCTTTTTGGCCCTGCCTGTGCTCACCAAGCGCCAATCCGGTTTATTGATGCCCAACCTGGAGGTTACCCGGTCCAGCGGCACGGTGCTGGAATTTCCTGTGTACTGGGCCATCAGCAACCATGCGGACGCCACCTTTTATCAGAATTACCTGAGCAAGCGGGGCTACATGCAGGGGCTGGACCTGCGCTACCGGGGACGCCAGAACGCCGCCGGGGACCTGCGCTTTGTTTACCTGAATGACACCAACGGCGACGCCCCGGTGAGCAACCGCTTCTGGGTGGCAGGCATGGTGGACCAGCCCCTGAGCCCCAATATCGACATGCGCCTCACTTTGGACCATGTGAGTGACGCCACGTTTTTGCAGCGCTTTAATTTCGGCTACCTGGGGCTGAACAGGTACTCCCGGGACCTGCTGGGCAATTTTGGCCGCCAGTTGGAACAGGAAGAGGTCAAGACCCGGGTCTCCACCCTGCTGTTTTCCGGCAATTTCCCCTGGGCCAATCTGTCGGCGTATGGCCGCAACTACCAGAGGCTGCGTCTGGACGAAAGATATCCCTTCAATCACGCGCCGGGGGTGAACTTCACCACCCTGACCAGGCCGCTCAAGAACCTGCCCCTCATGGTGGGCTTTGAGTCATCCTACGGATATTTCCTACAGGACCAGGGGGGCAGCGGCCACCGCTTTGATTTCCATCCCCAGGCCTGGCTCCAGGCCAAGCCCTTTTCCCTCTTTTCCTTCGAGGGCCGGGCGGGCTTCAGGGAAACGGTTTTTCTGGTGGACGAGGCCGATCCGGCCCGCCAGAGGGTGTCCTCCAGTTCCCGGGAACTCTTTGACGTCAAAGGCTCCCTGGCCAGTTCCTGGTATAAGGACTATCGCCGGACCAACGGCAAGGGGGAAAATTTTTACCGGCACTATCTGCGGCCCGAGGTGACCTACTGGAACATGCCCATGTACGACCCCTTGCGCCTGCCCTATTACAACCCCTTTGACTGGGGCTGGGTGGAGCGCACCAGCCGCAACCTGCCGGTGCGGGAAGGGGAAAACCCCTTCGGGGGCATCAACGCCCTCACCTACGGCTTCAGCAGCAACCTGCTGCACCGGCGGCCAAACGCCCAGGGGCAGGCGGTGGTTAAGGATGTGTTCTGGTTCCGTTTCCTTCATGGCGTCTATTTCAACAACTTCAACATGGGCCTGGACGGTCTGCCCCAACCTCATCGGCGCATGTCGGACTTGTTGGGAGAGGTGGAATTCTACCCCTTCCGCCGGGTGACCGTGGGCTCGGAAGTGGCACTGTCGCCTTACGATGAGGGTTTTACCCGGGCCAAGGTGAAATTTATCTTTTTTGACAATGTGAAACAAAAATATTTAAATATCAATTACCTGTTCATCAAAAATTTCGCCAACCAGATCTCTGCCACCACCTATCTGAACCTTTTGCCCTCGGTGAAGACCTGGTTTACCATTAACCACACCTTTCTGACGTCCAACAAGCTCGAGAGAAGATATGGTTTGATCCTGCAGCGGCAGTGCTGGGGCGTGGCCTTCAGCTACACGGAGCGCCCCGACGACCAGCGGGTGAGCCTGACCTTGATCATTCCCAGCCTCATTGAAAAAATTAATCGCTTGCCGGTATATATTCCAGAAGGGAGGGAAAATCCCCGGGGATTTGAGGCCCCAAACGAGATATCGTCCGAACCAAGCAATTTTGATAGAAAAGGGAGGTTTTAATTCCACATGAAACTGGCGATAGTTGGCGCAGGATACGTCGGTCTGGTGACAGCCGCGTGTTTTGCCGAAATGGGTAACGAAGTTATCTGCATAGACGCAGATGTTGGAAAAATTGACGCCTTAAAACAAGGCCGCATCCCCATTTACGAACCCGGACTTGAGGATTATGTCAAGCGGAATTACGCCGAAAAGCGGCTGTTTTTCACCACCGACCTGGCAGGCGCCGTGCAAAAGAGCCTGGTCATCTTTATTGCCGTGGGCACCCCCCAGGACAAGGACGGTTCCGCCGACCTTTCCGCCGTCCTGGTGGTGGCCGGGCAAATCGGCAAACACCTCAACGGCTACAAGGTGATCGTGGAAAAATCCACGGTGCCGGTGGGCACGGCTGCCAAGGTGCGGGCCGTCATCAGCAAGGAACTGGCCGCCCGGGGCGCAGACCTTGAGTATGACGTGGTTTCCAATCCGGAATTTCTCAAGGAAGGCACGGCCCTGGATGACTTCATGAAACCGGACCGCATCGTGGTGGGCTGCGATGAAGTGCGGGTGGCGGAGCTCATGAAAGAACTCTACGCCCCCTTTGTGCGCACCCACCACCCCGTGATCATCATGGACGTGGTGAGCGCCGAACTTACGAAGTACGCAGCCAATGCCTTCTTGGCCACCAAGATTTCCTTCATCAACGAATTGGCCAACATATGCTCTCTCACCGGGGCTAATATCAGCATGGTGCGCCAGGGCATCGGTTCGGATTCCCGGATCGGCCACCTGTTTCTCTTTCCGGGGCTGGGCTACGGCGGCTCCTGTTTCCCCAAGGATATGCAGGCCTTGATCCACACCGCCAAATCCCTGGGCTACCAGCCCCGGCTGCTGGACGCTGCTGAGGCCATCAACGATGACCAGCGCACCAAGTTCGTGGACGTCATCAAGAACCACTTCAAGGGCAATCTGAAAGGCCTGACCCTGGCGGTGTGGGGGCTGGCTTTCAAGGCCGGCACCGACGACGTCCGGGAGGCCCCGGCCCTCACCGTGGTTTCCCGTTTGGCGGAAATGGGCGCCAACATCCAGGCCTATGATCCCCAGGCCGTGACCACCGCCCGGCAGGAGTTGGGGGAGATGCCCCAGGTGAAATACACGGCTTCCTCCTACGAGGCCCTGGAAGGCGCTGATGCCCTCATCATCAACACCGAGTGGACCAGTTTCCGGGAGCCTGATTTTGAGCGCATGAGGTCCCTGATGAAACAGCCGTTGATCTTTGACGGCCGCAACCTCTATAACCCGGCAAAATTGGGCCAATTGGGCTTTGAATATTATTACGTGGGGAAGAAAATCGGGGCGTAGTAATGCCGCAGGAAAGCAAAGAAAGGGTTGTGGGGGAGAGGGGGCCAGGGGATGCAAGTTTTTGTTCCTTCTCCCCAGCCCCTCCCCCCAATTCTTTAATCTCACCCTTTGGGAGCCCAGGCTGCCAACCTGTGCAGCACAGGCAAGATGCCGGTGCTCCCGGTGAAACCGGGGACCCGGCCTCCAGAGAGCGGCTGCGACGCATCGACCTGAAGAGCTTCTCCGGCGTCAGGGTTCTGGTGGCCGGCGACTTCATGCTGGACGAATACATCTGGGGGAAGGTGACGCGCATATCGCCTGAGGCCCCGGTCACCGTGGTGGAAGTGGAGCGGGAGACCCGCACCCTGGGGGGCGCGGGCAACGTGGTCAACAACCTGGCGGCCCTGGGGGCCAGGGTTGAGGTCATCGGCCTGGTGGGGGATGATCCCCCGGCCGCGGCCCTGCGCCAGGAGCTCGAGCGTTTGCAGGTTGAGGCCCGGGGCCTGTTCACCGACCCGGCCCGGCGCACCACCCGCAAGACCAGGGTGTACGGCGGCCAACAGCAGGTGGTGCGGATTGACCGGGAGACCCGGACTCCGGCTCCCGAGAGTTTCACCACCAAGGCCCTGGCCTACCTGCAAGAGCGTCTGCCGGGGCTCGCGGCCCTCATCCTGTCGGACTACGCCAAGGGCGCCCTCACTCCGGAATTCCTGAAAGAGGCCATCCGGCTGGCCCGACTGCAAAAAGTGCCGGTGGTGGTGGACCCCAAGGGCCTCGATTACACCCCTTATGCCCAGGCCACGGTCATCACCCCCAACCTCAAGGAGCTGGAACAGACCGTGGGGCGGGGTCTGGCGGACCGGGAGCAGCGGGTGACCGCGGCCCAGGAACTGCGGCAGCGCCTGGGGGTGGAGGCCATACTCGTGACCGAAGGCGCGGCGGGCATGACCCTGGTAGGTCCCGAGGGAGTTACGCAGCTTCAGGCCCGCACGCCCCGGGAGGTCTTTGATGTGTCCGGGGCCGGAGACACGGTGGTGGCGGTCCTGACCATGGGGGTGGCCGCAGGTTTTGATTTGAGCCTCGCCGCGTCCCTGGCCAACCTGGCCGCGGGGGTGGTGGTGACCAAGCGGGGCACTGCGCCCATTTTACTCAGCGAAATGGAGCGGGAGCTCAGGGGCCACGTGCACCAGGGAGAAAAAATCGTGGGCCTGGCGGAGCTTGCCTTCATTGCGCCCCATCTCAAGGCCCAGGGGAAACGGGTGGTCTTCACCAACGGCTGCTTTGATCTCCTCCACGTGGGGCATATAAAATTTTTGGAAGAATCCCGGCGGCTGGGGGATGTGCTCATCGTGGCCGTGGACACCGACGCCTCGGTGGCCCGGGTGAAAGGGGAAGGGCGCCCGGTCCTTGGGGAGCAGGAGCGCCTGCGCATGCTGGCGGCCCTGGCCGCGGTGGACTACGTCACGTTATTTGAAAGCAGCCAACTCCCGGAAATCCTGACATCGCTAAAGCCCGACATCCTCACCAAGGGCAGCAACTACCCGGAAGAGGAAGTGGAGGGCCGCAGCCTCGTCACCGGTTATGGCGGCCGGGTGGCCCTGGTGCCGGAGCGCGATCCCGTGTCCATCACCGGTCTCATTAACCGTATTCGACAGGATTAAAGTTTTTGTTACCTTTTTCCAGGAGCAGGTGTTAACGCAACATCATCATTCCTTCGTATAAATGAAAAATTTGCTGTTCGTTCTCCTGCTGGCCAGCCTGATTGGTTTTATCAACGTTGAACGCTTTAAGGTTTCCAGTGGCATTGATTTTTATCAGTATTGGGGCGTCGGTAAAGCCCAGAAGTTGAGTCCAAACACCCTTTCCAGTCCATCGGCAGAGCAGGAAAAATATGCCGCGGTTCTCAATGCCCATGCCAGCAGTTCAACTGATTTG
>JBAQHL010000207.1:0-1568 GCA_049288295.1 Desulfobaccales bacterium | reverse complement strand
CCACAGCCTCAATTTGATCAACCACAAGGTTTTGCTGGTGGAGAAGTAGTAATAGGGGTTTTGTTTCCTTAAAATTCATGATGAGCAGAGCCCACCCCGCTTTAAGCCTGCTCTTACCAGATGACCTGGAAAAGGGGATAATTATATTCACAGCGGGTGATGAAACGTTTTCCCGCCCTACCATGCTGCTAGGCGGTAGCACGGGCATCCTGCCCGTGCCGGGACGGGCTGGAAGCCCGTCCTACCGTGCAAATGTAAGGAGTTGAGTCAGGGTAGGGGTCCCTGCCCCCAATGGCAGTTCCCGGGTTTGAGCCTGGGAACCAGGAGATGAACGGAGCTAACATAATAAGGGCGGGTTTCAAACCCGCCCCTGCATATATTCCTTTTTCCCAGCCTTATTTCACCTTCATATAGTTGCCGTCTTTGATCTCAAACAGATAAACGCCGGCCTCGCCCTGTCGCACCACGTCATTGGTTTGGTTAAAGGAGAGCTTGCCGGTGACGCCGTCGAAGTCCTTCACCTCATTCAGGAATTTCTTGACACCCTCGCTGGTGGGGCCGTTTTTCTTCATGCCCTCGAGGGCCAGGCCGGTGGCGTCGTATAACAGGGCGGCGAACATGATGTTCACCGGTTCGTTGGCTTCTTTGGCCTGCTTGTAATAATTTTCCCGGAACTTTTTGTTCTTGGGGGTATCGTAGTTCTCGTCATATTCGCCGGCGATGAGATGGCCTTCCGCAGCCTTGCCGGCCAATTTGGCGTATTCCGGGTCCATGTCGCCGTAGACGCCGACAATGCGCTGGGTCATGCCCAACTGCCGGGCCTGGGACGCGGCGGGCGCAGTTTCCGGGGTATAGCCTGGGATGAAGATAATGTCAGGGTTGCTTTCCTTGATCTTGGTAAGTTGGGCTTTAAAATCCCGGTCGCCGCGATTGAAGGACTCTTTGGCCACTTCCTTGATGCCAAGCTGTTCGAAAAACTTGCCGAAAACCTCAGCACAGCCCTTGCCATAAGGTTCATTCGAGAACAGAATCGCCACGGTTTTGGGTTTGTAGGTCGCGGCAATGTAGTCGGTCAGACTCTTGGCCTGGGTGTCTATGCGGGAGCAGCCGCGGAAGAGATACGGGCTGGCGCCGCTGACCTTGGGGGAGGTGGCGGTGGGGGTAATGAAAACCACCTTGGCCTCGTCCGCGGTTTTAAAGGCCGCCAGGGTGGAGCCGGAAGTCATGGGACCCACCAGAGCCACTACCTTATCCACATCAACGAGCTTCTTAACGGCATTAACCGCCGCGGTGGGGGAGTCCTTTTCGTCTTCGAAGATGACCTCCACCTTCTTGTCCTTGAGGCCGCCAGCCTTGTTAAAATCCTCCACTGCCATCAAGACTCCGCGTTTTGCCGGAATGCCGTGCTCGGCGCCGATGGACAGGCGCAGCACAGAACCAATCTTGACAGATTCGGCGGCGAAACTCACGTTCACCGCAAGAAGTGCAACCGCAGCCAAGATTGTGACGATTTTTCCTAACCTTGTCATAGATACCCTCCTCATCCAAAAAAGGTTGATATAATGCCG
>JBAQHL010000206.1:0-1702 GCA_049288295.1 Desulfobaccales bacterium | reverse complement strand
GCGTTAGGCATAGTTAGTAATCCTCTAATTATTCCTGAACAGAATATCATCCTGGGTTAAGAAAAAATTCAAGAAGGAGAAGGCGACAATTGTCGGGAGCATCTATGACATCGACAGCGGCTAGGTGAAGTGTTTGGGAACCCACCCAGAGCAGCAAGCCCTCCTGGTTTTCAAGACCAAGGTTTTTGACGCTGACACGAAAAGAAAAAAGAAGTGGGTGCCTGACTGATTACAACGCAAATTGAGATTCAAGCTGCCCTGACTTGAAACTTATCAACCTCCTAAGAATTCAACCTATTCATTCCATATCGACACATTAAGCTCATCATCGAGGGCGCCAGCCCATATATGTCAGGTTAGCCTCTCCTTGCATCAACCTTAACCCGTGCCCCTAAAGCCATTGCAAAGATAAAAATCGTGATTATTTTATATCGACCAGACAGGAAAACCGTTGTGGATTTTACAAGTTATCTCTTTTGGGGCGGATTGGTCTTATCCCTGAGTGCCGGTATGCTGTTGGCCGCCAGCAGCCTGATAACTAAAGTTCAGGCCCCCCTCAAGTCTGCCCGTCTCGGGAAAAATTTGTCCAAAGGCGCCTCTATGCTTACGGGCGTGATCATACTCAGCGCCGGGTTGCTGGCTGCGACCTCGTTCCTGCCGTATGTGCGGCCTCCCCAGAAAGAACCGGACCAAGTCCAACCGAACATGGCATCCGGGGAAGGAACGCCGCCTTTCGGCAGGTGGGACGAGAAGTCCATCCCCGCCGTGGCCAAACAATGGCCCCACACCCCGCCGAAAATCGGCAAACTCGAACTCAAACAGGAGAACTGGGAATACATTAAGGAAGCAGCCCGACGACACCATATCTCACCCTATCTCATCCAGGCGGTATGCGCCATCGAGTCCAGGTATGACCAGGACGCCAGATCGGGGAGGGGAAGTTGCATCGGCTTGATGCAATTACACAAGGACACTGCCAGGAAATATGGGGTCAACCCTTACAAACCCAGGGAAAATATCATGGGTGGAACCGCAGTTTTGGCTAATTTAATGGGGCGCTATAATGGGGATATCCACAGCGTGCTGCACAAATATAACGCCACCTGCACCCCAGCATATGAGCGCGAAGTAATCCGTGCTTATAATCAGGCAAAGCAATTTGCAATCGTTTCTTTGGAAGAAAAGGGGCATTGAGGAGATTCCCCAGGACAAAGAGACTCCAAAGACTATCTTATATCGAGGTGGCAAGCGGCCCCTTCCGGAGGTCCTTCATGCCCCAGTGTCCTATCTGCAAAGCAGCCATATGGGTGGGCCAGCGCTACTGCTCCACCTGTGACAACTACCTCCCCCATCCGGGAGAAGCGGATCATTTCTGCCCCCGATGCGGCATCCGGATGGCCCCCCAACAGAAACTCTGCCACAAGTGCAAAGCCACATTGCCCCATCTGGCCGGGACTCCCGCAGTCACGGCCAGTTCCTGGAGTCTATCTCCCAGAATACTAATTTTCCTGGCTGCGGGTTTGGCCATTATCGCCCTGCTCTGGCTCTTCCTCCGCCACCAAACGTCCGGACCTCTATGGCTGGTGGTGACGTCGCCTCCTCAGGTCCCTTCAGAGCAAACTCCTGCTGCCCCCCCATCCCCGGCAGAAACTT
This sequence comes from Desulfobaccales bacterium, assembly GCA_049288295.1. Taxonomy (GTDB): domain Bacteria; phylum Desulfobacterota; class Desulfobaccia; order Desulfobaccales; family 0-14-0-80-60-11; genus JBGSLA01. Next base: position 49 of record JBAQHL010000206.1, on the reverse strand, counting down.
CCCCATCGGCTCCGACAGCACCTGCGGCCCAGCAACCCACCATTATATC
>JBAQHL010000205.1:0-2068 GCA_049288295.1 Desulfobaccales bacterium | reverse complement strand
TCGTCTTGAGCCAGACTTTGACCGGTGATGCCGGTATAGATGCTGCCCTCCACGGATTGCAGGGCATACTTGGTTTGCATGCTGATAATTTTATTTTGGAAGATAAGCAGGATCAGGGTAATGAGAACCGTAATGAAATACAGCACCGAAATGCACAGCGAGATGAATTCGTGGACTTTAATGGCTTCCAGAGCCACATACTGGGGTTTTCTTTTGAGCAGGAAGAATAATCCCGCGGGGATGAGAATGAAGAGAAAAGCCACCACCAGGAGAACTATGAAAATGATTATATTGATATCCAACGAACCGGGGGTCGGCGTCATATTAAGCTTCTCACGATTTTTTTCGAAAAACTTCCTGAACGATGTTTTACCAGGTTAAAGTCAAACGGTGGCACAGGCTGGAAAGCCTGTGCTGGCGGAGGCTTAGCCTCGCGGCTACATAAATTCTCTAAGAAATGCAACTCGATCTACGTTCCGGGCTTGGTCTTCTCCTTTGTCATAATTTGTTGCGCGGCTGCCACCCCTGCGTCCAGGGCTTTTTTATTCAGCTTTTCAGTGCCCGGCGGTATCCGGGCCAGGAGCGCGGCCGTCAAACTCTTCAGGGAAACCACCCCGGTCAGCACAGCCAGGGCGCCCAGGGCCACGACGTTGGCCATCATTTCCCGGCCGATCTCCTCCCGGGCTATTTTCGTGAACGGCAGGGCCACAGCCCGGGTGGTGGGGAGATGCTGTACCAGGGTACTGTCCACGATGAGCGCGCCCCCGGGCTTGACGTCAAAAATATAGGCATCGCAGGCCGCCTGGTTCATGCACAGCAGGATGTCCGGCTTCACGGCCTGGGGGTAGTCGATCTCCTGGTCGCTGATCACCACCTCGCTTTTGGAAGCCCCGCCCCGGGCTTCGGGGCCATAGCTCTGGGTCTGGGTCACAAACTTCCCCTCATGAATACCCACCGCCTCAGCCAGGATCAACCCGGCCAGGATCAACCCCTGGCCACCAGAACCTGCCAACCTGATTTCTAAACGATTTTGCATAGTTTACTCAATACTATTGTATGACAATAATATATTGTTTTATGAGAAATGCCATTCTTGCAAATCAAGAACAATTATTTGCTGCCAACTTTTTCAAAGGCCTGGCGGGCTCCTTCCTGAACCTTTTGATATTCCTGAGTATAAATGGGAAGATCCCGGTCGGTGAGAATGCCGATGGTGATTTTGCCCTCCAGTTCTGCAGGTGACATGGTCTTGGCTTTTTCCACCCGCACCGCCAGTTCCTTCTGGCGCAGCATCATTTCCGCCGGGCCGCCCAGACGGTTTTTCCGGCCGAACAGGGTGTGACAATGGCTCATGGCCTCCACCACCGCAAAGCCCCGTTTCAGGATGGCCGCTTCCATGAGCTGGTCCAGGAGGGTGGCATGGTAAACCGTGCCCCGCCCCACCCAGGCCGCGCCCGCGGTGACCGCCAACTCGGCGATGGAAAAGGGGTGCTCGATGTGGCCGTAAAGTGAGGTGGCGGACAGTGCCGCATAGGGCGTTGTGGGGGAATACTGCCCCCCGGTCATGCCGTAGGTGCTGTTATTGATGATGATGGCCGTGAGGTTGAGGTTGCGCCGGGCCGCGTGGATGAAGTGGTTGCCCCCGATGGCCGTGGCGTCCCCGTCCCCCATAACGACAATGACCTGCAGTTTCGGGTTGGCGAGCTTCACTCCGGTGGCGAAGGTCAGGGCCCGGCCGTGGGTGGTGTGCAGGGTGTTGAAGTCCACGTACACCGGCATACGCCCGGCGCAGCCGATACCGCTCACCAAAACGATTTCGTCTTTGGTAAAGCCCGTGCGGTCGATGGCCCGGATGAGCGCGCCCAGGACAATGCCGTTGCCGCACCCCGGACACCAGACATGGGGAAACTTCTTTTCGTGGCGCAGATACTTGTGAATGAGTTTGGTGACTTCAGCCATAGTTTTGCTCGCGCAGTCAGCAGTCAGTTTTTGTGTAGGGCGGGCACTGCCCGCCTACATTGCTAAGAAGTTACATTTTTATTTTTCGGTTTCAAATCCAGGTTAAGGG
>JBAQHL010000204.1:0-2293 GCA_049288295.1 Desulfobaccales bacterium | reverse complement strand
CAACAAAACCCAGAAAAAATCCTGATAAAACCACGAGAATTATAATGTTTTTTGCAGGCATGGCGGCATCTTCCTCTCCTGTTTACTCCTCCTTGGTCTGAAAATACTCCCGCAGTTTTGCTTTCAGACGAAACATGGCCTGGGTGTGCAGCTGTGAGATGCGGGATTCGGTATATCCCATGATCTGCCCGATTTCTTTCATGGTGAGCTCTTCATAATAGTAAAGTGAAACCAGCAGCTTTTCCTTATCAGGCAAAGCGTCGATAGCCCTGACCATAATGTCCTGAAGCTCGGCGAAATGAAGGGCCAGAAATGGATCCCGGACCTTTTCATCCAGAAGGACTTCGGGAAGTTCGTTATCCTGCAGTTCGGGGCCCTTTTTTACCGCCCGCCACACACCTTCGAGATCCACCAAAGACACGGACTTGGTCTCATCCAAGAGGTGATAAAACTCCTCTATGTCAATACCAAGGGCATTACAGACCTCTTCCGGTTCCGCCGGTCGGCCCAGATTTTTCTCAAGCTCAGAATAGGTTTTTTCCAGGACGTGGGACTTTTTTCGCACCGACCTGGGAATCCAATCCAGACTGCGCAATTCATCCAGAATGGCCCCTTTGATGCGAAACTCTGCATAGGTTTTGAAACTGATATTTTTACCGGGGTCGAACTTGTGGATCGCGTCGATCAGGCCAATAATGCCGCTACTAATAAGGTCGTCCAAAGAAATATGCGCAGGCAAACGCAAGGCGAGACGGCTGGCAATATACTTGATGAGGGGGGCATATTGGATTACCATCTGTTCTTGCCAACCTGAGTCCACTCTCTCCGGCCAATGCTCTTGAACCGGCGTTATTTGAGCTTGAGCCAAGGCTTGCTTTTTCATCGTCACCATTCTCCCTGAATCTAAACCTGACATTGTAAAAGGCGACGCCAGAAGAATTTTATGTTGCTCCCCATATCGATGGGGGCAGAAGAATCCCAGAGCTTTTTGGCCAAGCTGATAAAGCATTGGCTAACCTTGGCTCTCGGAAAAAGGGATAAAACCGGTTGTTGTTTTATTACGGCCCGGGGGATGGCTTCGTCATAAGGAATGAAACCTAAATATTCCAGGGAGATGCCTTTCCCCAAAAACCGCTCAGTCACCCGTAGCAAAGTTCGGTAAACCATCTCCCCGTCTTGAGGTTTCGATAAGCCATTGACGAGGAGTTTGTAATGATTTTCGCCATGCTTGCTGGCTAAAATTTTTATGAGGGCATAGGCGTCAGTAATGGAAGTTGGCTCGTTGTTGGCCACCACAATGCGCTCCAGGGCAGCAATGTTAAAAAACAGGACGTTGCGGGAGATACCCGCCCCAGTGTCAATCAGGACAACATCAATGTTTTCCGAATATTCATCCAGTTCATTGAGGAGGAACATTTTTTGATGTTTGTCCAAGTCAGCCAATTCAGGGATACCGGAGGAAGCCGGCAATATTTTAATGCCCTCGGGGCCCTCCACCAGGACCTCCGAGAGACTGCGGCGCAGGGACAAAAGATCATGGATGGTAAAACGCGGGCTTAGTCCCAAAAGAATATCCAAATTGGCCAGGCCAAGATCGGCATCGATGAGGAGGACTTTTTGTCCCATTTTCGCCAATGCCAACCCAAGATTGACGACGATATTTGATTTGCCTACGCCACCTTTACCGGAAGTTACCGTAATAACCCGGAGGTTATTGGGTTTCAGGGACCCAGGGGTGAGGGTCAAATCATCGAGTTTTTCCAAAGCACACCGGGTCATCTCTCCTTACCTGCGAGACCGTTATCATTAGAGAGGTTGAACATGTGTCTGGCGAGAAGCCTGTGGCTAGCTAATTCCAGGTCCTCCGGAACCTTCTGACCCGTGGTCAGGTAGGAAACAGGCACTCCCCGCCTAAAAAGCTGATTAAACACGCCGACTATATCCCGGCCTTCATCCACTTTGGTTACAATGCATGAGGCCAACGGCACTTTGAAACCCTGGAAGGCATCGGCGAGGTTGGCTTCCTTGGCTGTGGCGCTTACCACAAGATGATGTTCCAGTTCTGGCAATCTTCCGAATAACCGGCGTAATTCCAGAGGGAGGTTCGGTTCACGGGGATTGCGCCCCGGGGTATCGATAAGGATTAAATCCAAATCAGTCATCTTTTCTAAAGCTCCAGCCAACTCACCATGAGTCTGAACGGGGATAAAGGGCAGTCCGCTGATGCGGGCGTAGGCGGCCAGATGGTCCTGACCTCCCAGGCGGACAGTATCTATGGAGATCAGCCCCACCC
>JBAQHL010000203.1:0-1607 GCA_049288295.1 Desulfobaccales bacterium | reverse complement strand
CCTCGATGTCCCGGCTCTCGCAGACAAAATAGACGAAGTCGCCGCCCCGCAGCGTGTCTTTGCCCTTGGGGATGATCAGCTCCTCATCCCGCACCAGCGCGGCGATAATCATGCGCTGGCGTTCGATCTTTTCCGGGAGTTGCTCCAGTTTCAAGCCATTCAAGGGGCTGTCCATGGGCAGATGTTTGCCCAGCATCTTGAGGCGGCCGCCCATGAAGTCGTTGACCTCCTCCACCTCCGGGGCGCTCATAATGCGCAGGATGGAGTTGACCACTTCTATTTCCGGGTTGATAACCAGGCCGATGTTGAGAATGTCCCGGGTGAGGGCCTCCCGGTAGGCGATGTAGTCCGGGTTGCGAATGAGGGCGACTTTCTGGATTTGAGGCGCGATGACGTTGGCGAAGAGGCAGGCAATGAGATTGACCTCATCTTTATCGGTGACCGCCAGGATAATGTCCGCGGTTTTGAGACCAGACTCTTCCAGCACCCGGGGGTTGGAGCCGGAGCCCTGCAGGATTTGCACGTCCAGATGATCGCTCACCCGCATGAGGGCTTGGGGGTCAATGTCGATGATCACCACTTCCTTTTTTTCCTGGGCCAGCCATTCGGCGAAATGATAGCCCACTTCGCCCGCGCCAACAATGATGATCTTCACCGGGGGAACCTCGCGCTTACCGTATCAGGGTTTTTGTATCATTTTTCTTGATTCATCAGTTCAGTATCGACAACTGTGTTAAGTATCTTATAGACTAAGGTGGATTTTTCCTATCTCGAAAATAATCCTTTTCTCAAAACCAAGTGAGATGGATAGAGAATCCCTTTTCCGGCGCCTGCTGCCCTACGGCAAAATGCCCCAAACCCTGTTGATTGGCGGATTTGCGGGAATTATCCTGGTGGGGACCCTCTTACTCATGTTGCCCTGGTCCCAAACCAGGGGGGAGGTAGGATTTGTCGATGCCTTGTTTACCTCAACTTCGGCGGTCTGCGTCACCGGCCTGATTGTGGTGGATACCGCCACGGTTTTTACGATGTTCGGGCAAACGGTGATCGTGGGCCTTATCCAGATAGGCGGCCTGGGGATTATGACCTTTGCGGCCCTGGCCTATCTCATGCTGGGCCGGCGCCTGTCCCTGGCCTCCCAGGCGGCCCTGCACGACGCCTTTTTCCAGCGAGACCTGGGCGTGGAATTTAAAAAGAAATTTTTTCAGATCCTGTTGATTACCGCCATCATTGAACTGTCAGGCATCTTGTTCATTTTTGCGGCCCTCCTGTGGCGCCAGACCCCGGTTCTGACGGCCCTGTTTTCGGCGTTTTTTCATGCCATTTCGGCGTTTTGCAATGCCGGCTTTTCCACCTATACCGACAATCTCGTGGGCTTGCGGGACAGCCCGGTCATCATGACCACCATCATGGCCCTCATCGTCTTGGGGGGGCTGGGCCACATGGTGGTGTTCGAGGTCTGGCATCACAGCAAAAACCGGGTCTTGCGAGCCAATCCTCCTGGACCGCACCCCATTTCCACCCATTCCCATGTGGTCTTGAGGATGACCGTGCTCTTGATCACCATCGGCTGGCTGAGCCTGCTTATCCTGGGCATGACCAAAGAC